>JAPLGK010000177.1 GCA_026390195.1 Caldisericota bacterium | reverse complement strand
CCGAGGCTGTCCTGCAGCAGTTCTTTGCACGTATGAGGTCCAAACGGAGAGGTGGCTGAGCGGTTGAAAGCGCCTGCCTCGAAAGCAGGTGACGGGGTTCCCTCGTTCGTGGGTTCAAATCCCACCCTCTCCGCCAGCATTTTACGGATGCTGGAGCTATGGTCAGCCTGCACATTTCTCGATGCTGTGGTGCGGCCATGAACCCAGGATGTGCTCCCAAATACGGCATGGGCTTCGCTTCACTTCTCGATGAAGTCTCTGGTGTACCCGTCAGCGTCACGGGAATTGTCCCTCCCGGCCTCATCGGCACCATGTACAGAATCGGCCCCGGCAGGTTCCAGATTGGGAGTCACACCGTTGGACATTGGCTGGATGGCTTCGCCCTCCTCTCGTCAGTAAGCTTTGGAACACACGGGGTCACCTGCAGCAACCGCTTCCTTGCAAGTTCCTGGTATGGTCGGGCTCTGACAGAAGACGCCGTGCCGGCTGGTGGTTTCGACTCCCAGTCCGTCCACCGGGGCAGCCATCTCTCCAACGACAACGCCAACATGAATATCACGAGTTGGAGAAACGAGATGGAGGCTCTCGGCGACACGCCACAGAGCGTCTTGATCGATCCCGCGACGCTGGCGACAATACGCACCAGGCGATGGGCTCACCTGAACAGATGCTGTGCCTCGTCGCCACACCCCGTCTTCGACCGGCTCACCGGAGAGCGCTTCGACCTGTTGCTCTGCAACGGGGATCCTGCGGGATACGTGATTACCGTCACCAGTCCCGAGGGAGCGGCGCGGCGCCTCTGTACTCTGCGGTCTTCGCGCCTTGGATACATGCACTCCTTCAGCGTAACGCCACGATGGGTCGTTCTCGTCGAAGGTCCCTTCACGGCATATCCGCGCTCCCTGAGTTCATCCAGACGTCCGTACCTACGGAATTACGTCTGGGATGCGGGTCGGGGGAGCAGAATCCTGGTCGTTGACCGGAGGACGGGTGCGCTGAAGACGACGCTTTCCACGCGCCCGCTGTTTACACTCCACCACATCAATGCCTGGGACGACGGAGATCAGATCCTCGTCGATCTTGCCGCCTACGCGGATCCGAGTATTCTCGACTCTCTGGCTTTTGACCATGGGGAGGTTCCTGCAGGCGACTTTCCCGCCCCGCTGGCGACCCGCCTTGTCATCGACCTGGAACACAAGCGAGTCTCTTGCTCTCCGCTGAAGTGCCCGCCGGGAGAGTTCTGTGTAGTAGACGCCAGGTTTTCGATGCGCCCGCACACCATCCTGTTCGCGGCGGGGCCAACGAGAACAGGCGAGCCGATCGACCGGCTGTGGCGTTCCGACTTGACGACCGGTCGATTCATCGAGTGGTCCTCCGACAACTGTCTCCCCGGTGCCCCGATTCTTGTTCCCGCTGCTGCGGATGGTCCAGAAGGAGAAGGCTGGCTGCTGACTATCGTGCTCGATGTTCTGGCAAAACGCTCATTTGTCCTGATTCTAGATGCTGCGACAATGACCGAACAAGCCCGCGCATGGCTTCCCTACGCGCTACCGTTCGGACTGCATGCGCTCTTCGTGCCGGAGGAGGCAACAACATGACTTCATCGAACCACGTACGCGCGTCATCGTGCGGGATCCCCGCCGGGAGTCGCTACGAACGTCAACTATGGATGAAACAGGTCGGCCCTCGGGGACAGAAGAAGTTTGCAGAAGCGTCTGTTCTGGTCGTGGGAGCCGGAGGACTCGGCTCCCCGATCCTTCTCTGCCTGGCTGCCGCTGGAGTGGGTACGATAGGAGTGGTCGACGGAGACACTGTGAGCCTGTCCAACCTGAACCGGCAGGTGCTCTATGTCACCGGAGACATCGGTCAACCCAAGGCTCTTGTCGCAAAAGAACGGTTGGCGGCACTGAACCCGGAAATACGTGTCGAGGCCTATCCAAGTCGACTGGATCCGGACAATGCGTATGCTCTCTTTGGCGCCTACGACATGGTCGTCGACGCTACGGACAACCACAGCACGCGATATCTCGTTTCCGACGCTGCCGTCCTTTTTGACAAGCCACTGTTCGTCGGTGCGGTAAGCAACCTCCACGGCATGGCGTTCACGGTCATCCCACGAACAACAGCCTGCTTCCGCTGCCTGTACCCCAAGTCTCCTACTGCTGCCATGGCACGTGAGGAGAGAGCCCGTGGCATTCTCGGCAGTACTCCCTGCATCATCGGCTCCATCGTTGCACAGAACGTGCTCAAGTACATTCTGGGGTGC
>JAPLGK010000047.1 GCA_026390195.1 Caldisericota bacterium | reverse complement strand
TGTCTATTCGAATGGATTGGTCTTGCCCGTCTCGCCGGGGATCGGCTGAGTGGCCACGGTCAGGAACGTCTTCCTCGTCTTGAGCTCGGTGTTGACGACATCCAGGTTCACGTGCTGAGCCACCTGGAATACCTGAGGCGGAGGGGGCGTGATATCTGTCAGCCCCATGCGAGGCAGGAAGTAGAAATTCCAGACGGAGAAGCTAGCCAGCAGGACCACGATGAAGATCCATGTCCCCGCCGAAATCTTGACTCTGGGCTGCTTCCGCGGACGCGGCGCAACCTTCTTGCCCGCCGGAACCGCCTGAACGTTGGTCTTCACTACTGCTTTCTGTGCCATCACACGCCTCCTATTGCAGCCCTTCCGGCTGAGGAATCGGCGCTGCAGGAGCCGGCGCACCGACGATCGTCGCGTCGGGACTCAGGACCATCCACACAGTCATAGAGCAGGTGTACGGGTTGCCCTGACCGGGCAGTCCGAGGGCGCCGTGCGAGACGGTCAAGTTCGAGGAGACCATGACATACTTGAACTTCGTGCGGAACGTCTCCTGGAACCGTCGCATGGTCGCGTAATCCTTGGCGGTGAAGTTCATGGTGACACCGACGGTCTTGGCAAGTTTCACCTCCGCCGGCTGAGCGGCAGCGCCGCCCTGACCCATGGAGGCGTCGGAAATCTGGATGCTGGTATACGTGATGCCGCTGGCCTTACCGACCGCCTGAAGGTCGAGCAGAAAGCGTGTGTGTTCGTGCTGGTCGAACACCACGGGCGTGATCTGTGCAAGCTGGTTGATCCAGACCGAATAGGACTCGTCTTGTCTCACGAATGCCTCGTGGAGCCGCCGGACCTCCTTGAGCGTGGACAGCTTCGCGTCAGCCTGCGTGACCTGATCGCGCAGGTCCCGGAGCTGGACGAGCTGAGGGCTCAGCCCGTAGCGGTAGTAGAAGAAGCAGATGATGCCGAGCAGAAGGATTACGACGATGAGTTTGACCGGAATGTTCCTACCCATTCTTGCCTCCTCCCACCCATGTCAACGTAAGGTTCATGGTCGATTTGGGTTGCAGCCCCTGGACCACCGCGCCCGTCGCATAGGGCACCTGGTAGCCGTCGATGTGCACATCGCTGAACTTCGGGTCGGCGCTGAGCGCATTGAAGAAGCGCACCAGGTCGACAAACTGACTGCTAGTGACCAAGAGTACGACGGTCCCGGGGATCGCCGTGATGTCCGTCTGGGTCAGGGTGCATGCCTTGGGCAGGTCCTTCGCAAGGTCATCCAGGATCTGGTTCGTATTGATCTGCAACTGCACGGCCGTGGCGATGTTGGTTTCCATCGCCAGGGAGCGCTGGGCGAGCGACCTGTTAAGGTCGAGCAGTTTCTGCTCGCTGTCGAGATCGGCAATCTGCGCCTTGAGATCGACCAGATGATTTGTTTTCTGCATGACGATCCACCTGGCATAGCCATATGATGCGGCGAGAAGCACCAAGACGGCGACCACGACGAAGATGAGCATCTTGTCTTCGTGCGTGAGCTGCGTCTGTCTCCGCCTCCGTGCGCGTGGAACAAGGTTGATAGTAATCATCAGAGTCCCTCCGAACCAGGACGATAGGTCAGCAGGCTCTCGCCCACCTCGACGGGCTTGGCCTGGTGCCGGCCAGAGCGCTTTCTGGCAGCCGCCGCCTCGAACTCGCGGAGCGAAAGGCCGGTAGCCACACTGAACATGGGAGCCATCTCATTGAGATAGGATTCGGCAAACATGCTCGGGTCGTACTTGGCAACATCGAGCAGCAGACGGTTCATC
>JAPLGK010000128.1 GCA_026390195.1 Caldisericota bacterium | reverse complement strand
CGGGGTGTCCGCCGTGGCAGGCGTGTCGGGCACGGTCCCCTTCGCCATGACCACGCATCTTCTGCAGGTGCTCCCGCCTGAGCAGCCCGGATTGCTCATCGTCGACCCCTCTCCGCTCGGGGCCGCCGTAGCCATCGACGGTGTGTCACAGCCCCTGCTGACGCCGTGTGCGGTCCCGACGACGCCCGGCCCGCACCTCGTCCAGCTCCTCGAGGCCGGCTCCGCCCCGTTCGAGGTCACCGTCGACACGTCTGCAGTCCCCGTCACACTGATCGGACCGACCTTGACGCCGCTGGCGGCCGTCCCCGTCGTCTTGGCGCCCTCGCCGGTCAACCTCGACTTCGGCGTGCTGACGGCAGGAGCCGGCGTCACCGGACAGCTCATGGTGCAGATGAACGGAGCGGATCCAGTCCAGGGGGTCGTTACGACGTCGGCCAACTGGATCCGGGTCAGTCCGCTCAGCTTTGACGGCAGCCAGGTGTTCACGGTCGGCATCGACGCACGCTGGGTCGATCCCAATGCCGGCAACGCCGGGACGATCACCTTCACCGTGGGCAGTACAGCGGTGACTGTTCCCGTGACGGCGGGATTCGCACCGACGCCGGCTGTCGGGTTCACCCTGTCGCCCCAGAGCATGCGTGTCGGTGAGGGCGATGAGTTTGCCCTCGACCTGAAGGTGCGCAGCCTGCAGATGCTGTTCGACCACGTGGACCTCACGGTGTCCTGGGACCCTGCACTTGTCGCCCTGCAGGGCGCTGAGGCGTCGGCGTCGCTGACGACTCCCCTCGGACCTTGTGTGGAGCCTGGCATCCTCAGTATCCAGAGCGACGTCACAGGACTCTCCGGGGGCGAGACCGTCCTGGCGTCCCTTCGGTTCAAGGCTATGGCTCCGACCGACAAGACCGGGCTGAATCTGCGCGGAACCGCCTCTTTCGGCGGCGCGCCCGTCCGTGCGACCACGGGCGGCTGTGCGGTCGGCATCAGTCCACGCTTCGTCCCTCCGGGTGACCCGGGCGCTCCTTCTGCGACTGGAGAACAGGGCCAGGTCCGTATTGCGTGGTCGGCGTCGGCGGCAGGCAGCTACCCTGTCGCGCGCTATGACATCTACCGCAGACAGGGTGCGCCGGACATCGAGACCGCCGAACTCGTGGGTGAGGCGAAACCCGGGGCGACGCAATTTGTCGACCACGGTCCGCTCGAGCGGACCATCTACTACTACTGGGTCATGTGCGAGGACACCCGAGGGGACGTCAGCAACCCGGCGGGGCCTCTCAAGGCACAGCCCATCATCATCACGAACCCTATCACCAAGATAACCCTCGTCTTCACCATTGACAGGCCCACGGTCGTCATGAACGGCGTGACCATCCCCATGGAGACGGCGCCCGTGATCGAGAACGGGCGGACCATCCTTCCTGTCCGGTATATCGCCACGCCGCTAGGGGCACAGGTCCTCTGGAACGCCAAGGAGCAGAAAGTCACGCTCATCGGCAGCAAGAAGGTCGAGCTGTGGATTGGCAAGCCGATGGCACGGGTTGATGGCACTGACGTGCTCATCGATCCG
>JAPLGK010000011.1 GCA_026390195.1 Caldisericota bacterium | reverse complement strand
ACATCGTTGTCATCGGCGCAAACCAAGGGCGTATGCCGGATGATCCCCAGGCACTTATCGCCACTGGACAGGGTTCTCACGCAGAGGAGCTGCTCAGGAATGGCACCGCAGCCAACGTTGTTCTCATGAGTGACCGGACGCACCTCAATTTTCTGGGAGACTGCATCGTCCTGCCGTTTCTCGGGGACGTGGGTTCAGCCTACAGCGCGGGCGATCTCCTGGCTCTTGCGGGAGAAGCCGCTCTGGTGTATGGGAAAGTACGAGCGGACAGAACAGCGCACACTGGTTCAACTGAGGACCAGCTTCCTGCACCCCGAAAGTAGTCCCGGGTCTTCTGCCCCGGTGCGTTGCCTGTCGCTTCGGTCGTTCGTGGCGTATACTCTTGTTGGAAGCAATGTGCTGACACAGGAGGTACGCAATGCGCATCCGGGAATTGTACGATCTCATCGATACGGTAGCCCCCTTTCGGCTGCAGGAGGAGTATGACAACGCAGGACTGATCGTTGGTTCAATGGACGACGAGATACGCGGGGTCCTCCTTTGTCTGGATGTCACGCACGAGACGGTCGAGGAAGCGGGCCGGGTTGGCGTCAATCTCATTCTGTCCCATCATCCCCCCATCTTCAGGGCGATCAAGAAGCTTGACCCGATGCAGCACTCGGCGCTGTTGGCCGCCATTCGTATGGGCATGGCTCTGTTGGCAGTACACACGAATTTCGACGCTGCGCCGGACGGTCTCAACACATTTGTGGCGCGACGAATGGAGCTCACTGACCTGCGTATCCTTGAGTTTCACGAGTCGGAACGGTTGTACAAAGTCGTCACCTTTGTTCCTCCCGAATTCAGGGAACGGGTCCTGGAGGCGATGTTCGCCGCCGGGGCAGGGCATACCGGTTCCTATTCGCGCACGTCGTTCCGGGCCACTGGGACGGGCGGGTTCGTGCCTGACCCTGGGGCACACCCCTTCGTGGGCGAGGAGAATGCCATGACCAGCGTGGAGGAGGACCGCGTCGAGACCATCGTATCCGGTCGGGACCTGCCATCTGTCCTGAAGGCGTTGCGCGGGGCTCACCCATACGAGGAGCCGGCAGTCGACGTGTTCGAGGAACATCTTCCTGGGAGTCCAGTTGCCGGGTTTGGACACGTGGGGAGGCTACCTCATGTCATGGGTCCGGAAGAGTTCGTCACGTTCATCAAGTCATTCTTCGCACTCTCGGTGTTGCCGGTGGCGGGGACTCTGCCGGAGGCCATCGAACGCGTGGCCTTCTGTTCCGGATCGGGATCGTCGCTTCTCCCGGCTGCAATCAGAGCGGGAGCTCAGGTCCTGATCACGGGGGATGTCACTTATCACGGGGCGCTCGACGTGTCTCAGAGCGGAGGCTGTGTAGCCATTGTCGATCACTACAGCTCTGAGCGTTTCTTCGCGGCTGCGATGGAGGAGGCGTTGCGCAGCGCGGCAGGAGACAGGGAGTTGCCGCCACTGCACCTGTCGACCGCGGACTATCAGCCCGTCAGATTCTGGTAGAAGGGGCAGCAAAGAAAACAGCCCGAAGCGCGATTGCGGTCCGGGCCGTTTTCGAAGGAGGGCATGTAACCGATAACGAAGTTATCGGTTACACCGCTACTATACGGAATACCTGATTCTTGTCAATGGCAATGTCTGCATGCTTGTCGGGCATGCCTGCAGACTGCGTATCAGTGAGCATTCCTGTGTTGAACGGCCTCCGAAACGTGCTATTGTTTTGTCATGAAGAGAGAGGACAACGTTTCGGTCGAGCAGTTTGGGCGTTCCACGTGGCTAGAGATCGATCTGGCCCGCGTACGGGGCAACTATCATGTCGTCCGTGAAATGGTGCCGGCGAAAACCCATGTGCTGTGTGTCGTCAAGGACGATGCCTACGGGCATGGCGCGGTACATGTGGCGCGGGTTCTTCAGGAAGAAGGTGCCGACTGGTTCGCACTTGCTACGCTGGAAGAGGCTCTTGAGCTTCGACGGGCCGGCATCAAAGGTCGCATGCTCGTGTTTGGCTATGTCCCCGCATCAGGAGTCCAGGAGGCAATCGCCCAAGGTATTGCGCTTAGCATCCCTAACGACGACGTCGCACGCGAACTGGTCGGAGCAGCTGACGGAAAGCAGCTGACGATCCATCTCAAGGTGGATACGGGCATGGGAAGAGGCGGCGTTCTTGCGGAAGGGGCGCTGGACGTGCTGCACAAGCTGAACGGGATGAAAGGTCTTGAGGTAGAGGGGATCTATTCGCATTTTTCCTGTGCGGACTCGGACGAATCCTACTCCTCCATGCAACTGCGCAGGTTCGAGAAAGTCCTCCATCAGGCGACCGTGGAGGGCATACGTCCTCCTCTTGCCCATTTCTGCAACTCGGCTGGCATCCTGACCATGAAGGCTGCGACCCTTGAAGGGGTCCGTCCAGGGTTGCTGCTCTATGGTTGTTCGCCCATCGAGGGCGTGCTGATTGCCGGATTGCGGCCGGCAATGTCGATGAAATCCCGGGTGATAGCGTTCAAACAGGTTCCTGCCGGCTACGGCATCAGCTATGGGCGCAGCTATTTGACCTACAAGCCGACGAAGGTGGGAATCCTTCCAGTCGGCTACACGGATGGGTATTCCCGCATGTTGTCCAACAAGGCCTCGGTGCTCATCCGTGGCAAGCGGGCGCCGGTCATAGGACGGGTGACCATGGATCAGACCATGATCGACCTGTCGGATGTGCAGGGCGTGACGGTGGGCGACGAAGCTGTGCTCATGGGTGAAGCCGGAAACCAGCACATCACCGCTGGTGATCTGGGATCGCTCGCCCAGACGATTAGCTACGAGGTCCTCTGTACTGTCGGCAAGCTCGTTCGCCACGTGTACCGCGACCGGCCGAAGCCTGAGACGGAATGAAGCAGGACACCCGGTACCTTCTCGTTCAGAAAGCGCTTCAGGGGGTTCTTGCGACGGTCGCATTTCCATGCTCCGTGCACGCTGAGCTCTTGAACGCAGAAGACCGCTGTCTCATCTTCTCTCAGAACAGCAGTCTCCCATTTGGAGCCGCATCGATCATCAAGCTGCCGATCCTGGTCTGCGTTGCGCAGCTGGTGGAACTGGGTGAGCTGGCGTGGGACCAGCCTATTCGTCTGACAGTCCCTGCCCCTCATGGGACCGGCCTTCTCGAGCACCTGGACAGCACTTGCCCGTGGTCGGTCCAGGATCTGTGCATCATGATGATGGGGGTGTCCGACAACATGGCCTGCAACCAGCTTATCGAGGAGATCGGCATAGAGCGTCTGAACGATGTCCTTCGCGGCCTTGGTTATGAGGCGACCAGTGTGCGACGTCGGATGATGGACCATGAGACACTCGCTCGTGGAATCGACAATAGCGTGACCGCCGCCGAGATCGCCGACATGCTGGCGCAACTATATGCGCATCGTCTGGTCTCGGACGCGGCGTGCGAACGCATACTTGGCTATCTGCGCATGAACCAGTTGAGAGACCTGGTTGCTTGGCCGCTTCCCGGCACTGCCGCCCTGGCGGGGAAAACGGGTGGCATGCCCGGTTCTCTGCTGGATGCCGAACTCGTGAGCGTGGCGGGCGGGCCGACATATTCGCTGTGCGTTTTTGTGTCAGGTTTTGAACGGGCCGCTCAGGCAAAACGCGTCATGGCCGAGGTGTCGGAGATGATCTACGGCGCCGTCTCAGGCAGCAGGAGCTCGGACTGTGTTTGAGTACATGGAGAGACAAGACTGCTGCTGATGAGGAAGACGAGGATTGTCATGCCGGCCGTGCGGGAATTGCCGCAGAAAAGAGGATGCTGGTCATCGTTGCAGCGTCAGCAGGTGAGCGCACCGATGAGGGTTTCAAAGCTCTGGGCCAGGACCCCAGATTGCTGAGCGGTCCTGCCGGGGGTGCCCTGGGCTGCGGTGTCACAGCCCAGGGTATGCGATATTGTGTGCCTGCGAAACACACGAACTCACGCTTTCTACAGGGCGGTCAGCCCTGGATTACCCACTCCGTCTTCGAGTACCAGCATGGAGCATTCCAGTTGTCGTGGACGTTGCCAACCGCCTTGTGGCTATGGTTCAACCGCATCCGGCAGTCACATCAACCCCGGATTCAATGTCGAGCAATGGGCACAAAGGCTGCAGGTGCGCCCGTAGAGGGCTCTCTTCCCTCGTCTGCGAGAAAGGACAAGTGGTCTGGGGCAGCTACCCCGCAGATGACCCTTCCACACAAATGAAAACGTGGCAGAGGCGAATTGGTTACAGAGGAGAATGGCGGGTGGTGGCGTGGAGGGGTTGGCGTCCGCAGACATGAGCGGCCGGAACTGATGGGCTGGACGGTGCGGCTCGGCCTAGATGCCGCCTCGTGTGCTGATGTGGAGGAGAGGGTAGTGCAGGCGTATGTGGTCCGCAATGGTTTCGAGGTCGCCGGACTCAAATCCTCTGGCACTGACAAAGCTGGGGTCGAGGGTCTTGGTGGGAACGAAGTTCTGGATGACGTAGCGTGATCCAGGAGGCAGCATGCAGGCGATATTGTCAATGTCGACTTCGCTGAACAGCAGAGGCAAGATGGTCGTCCGGTATTCATGGGCGGTGTCACGCTCGGCCAGAAGCCGTATCGAGATCTCCGCGAGGGCGAGAGCATACGGATTACCCGTCACGTCACTGTATCGTGAAGCCGGTGCTTTCACATCCATGGCAACGTAGTCCAGAGAGCTTGTTTCCAGAAGGTGTCCAAGCATGTCGGGGTTGGACCCGTTGGTGTCCAGCTTGACAGCATAGCCGAGAGCACGGATGCGGTCGACGAATCCGGCTAGATCGGCGTGAAGCGTCGGCTCTCCCCCAGTGATACACACGCCGTTGAGTTTGCCCTTGCGCTGTTCGAGAAAGGCGAAGAACGCCTCTTCGGTCAGTTGTGGCGTACCCTCCGTCGCGGTGACGAGCTCAGGGTTGTGGCAGTACGGACATGCGAAGTTGCAACCGACCGTGAACACGGTTGTGGCAATTCTGCCCGGGAAGTCACTGAGCGATAGTGGTTCGTGGTGCGCCAGTCTCATGTGCCTGTCTTGTCACGAGGGGGTGCTTTCCATGTGACAATATGAAAACGCCGCTGATGGTCCTGCAGGAGGTCCATATCCAGCGGCGTTTTACGCATTGCGATCATTGTGCCGTGTTGTGTTGTGTCTTGGCCTCGAAGCATATTCTGTCGGCCCACTCCGCCTTCTTTCCCTTATTCCACTGGGAAACAGGTCTCAGATAGCCAACCACGCGGCTGTAAACTTCAGTCCTTGTGCGCCTGCACGCGGGTACTGTCATTCCGTTGTCCAGCAACAGGTCCCCATTCTCTAGCTCTTTCACTCGTCACCCCCTTTTACTCAACAAAGTATAGTCGGGACTTCAATTAGATACAGTGACACTTCCTGTCGGTACGAACGCCATCGTTCCCGACGGCAACAGGATCCGGATTGCCCGTTTGTCCGCCGTCATTCCCATTGCGACGACGTTGTCGCCCTTTTCGAGCACTGTCGTGGCGGTCTCGCTGAGACTCTCGTCGAGGTAGACGTTGACAGTCTTGGACGCGGTCACCCTGGCAAACGGCGCATACGTTGTCGATCCGCGCGCTATTCTGACGTACCCGCCATAGACCCACCCGGTCTTTCCCTTCGCCTGACCGAGCCCCTTCGCCTGAACCCAGCCCTGACCGAGAGCCAGAGCCGTCCGCGTTTCCGTGGGGGCTGCTACCTCCAGAACCTTGCTGCCGATCGTAATGGGTTGGTCACGGAACATGAGGCCCGTTTCGGTCGTGACCGTTGCACTGGGCTGGTTGCCGGCGGAAATGGGTGCACTGCCTCCCGTGAACTGATAGGCGAACAGCGATGGGACGCTGCTCTTGACGATGAGCTTGGGGCTGCGGGAGCCCTCGACGTACTGCCATGTCTCATAGGTCAGTGGGGCGGTCTTGCCGTCAGCGCCCGTGCCCGAACCATAGATGCCAAGTTCGTAGACAAGTGTCTTGCCATCGGTCGTCCGTGACGCGCCGCGCACGAACGGCTGCAGGATACTGGTTGAGCTGGGCGGCGGAGTCACGCTCGTGACCTTGCCGTCCTTGGTCTTGATGCCGAAGAACGTCCCTTTCGTATCCTGCATGGGGCCAAAGAATGCACCGTCGGCAAACGTGACTCCTGTCGGGCCGAGGAAGATGTGTGCCGTGTCGAAGCCGAGGCTTGAGGCGGTGATAGTCCAGATGCCGCCGGGAGAGACGATGAGGGGTGTCGATCCGTCCAGAATCAGTCGCGTTGTCCGATCAAACTGTTCCTTTGTCAGTGGAACCTGTGTCCAGAATGAGCCATTTGTCGTGCCCTCGTAGCCCACTGAGGTCATGGTCAGCTGCAGCAGCCGCGGAGTCGTTGTCGGTGACGCCTCGACCAGCAGGACGCCGCTCGAGGAACACAGCAGCTTGGGCCACATCTCGGCTTTGCCTTGGCTGATCACCAGTTCCTGCTTGGACGCGAGTTTGCGGTCGACAGCGTTGTACGAACCGTCGGCTTCGCTGGTCACGTAGACAAGCTCGCCTCCGGCGGGGTGCCAGTCGAAGGTGACGATCGTACCCACCTTGGTCAGCTGTGTCTTGCGCCCGCCCACCCATTGCCAGAGGTCGCCCTTGTCCAGATACAGGCCGACATCATTCTTCGAGGGTCTTGCCGTGGTCCCTGGCGTGCCGTTCGACTTCAGGCTGCGTGCGACGAGGAACACAGAGACAGCAAGAACCACAACGGCGACGGCAAGGAAAATGGCTCTCTTCTTGGGACGACGGAATCTTCTCATGGGCCAACACCTCCTGGCTTCAAAGACGGGTTGCAAACGGGACGTCTCCAGAGGCAGGGCCCGCAGCCACCTTCTGTGCCTCGACGACCAGCTCTTCGTCGCACTTGGGGCAGAATGGATGGTTGCCGGCAATGTACCCGTGTTTGGGGCACACGGAGAACGTGGGCGTAAGCGTGAAGTAGGGCAGTCGGTAGCTGTTCGTGACCGAGCGCACCAGCTGCTTGGCCTGGTCTGCGCTTTCCAGCCGTTCGCCGAGGAACAGGTGGACGACAGTGCCTCCTGTATACTTGACCTGAAGAGGGTCCTGGAGGTCCAGCGCCTCGAACGGGTCGGTCGTGTACGCCACGGGCAACTGCGTGGAGTTTGTGTAGTAGGGTTCAGCGCCGTTCTTGACGGCCTCTTCGTTTGCCACGAGGATGTTCGGGTACAGAGCCTTGTCCTGCTTGGCCAGCACATAGGTTGCTGATTCGGCGGGAGTCGCTTCAAGGTTGTAGAGCTGTCCACTTTCGTGCTGGAACTCCTCGAGCTTGCCCAGCATGAAGTCCATGATCTCGAGCGCCAGACGTTGTCCAACGGGTTCGGCAATCGTGACGCTGGCGAAATTGAGCAGGAGTTCGTTCATGCCGTTGACGCCGATCGTGTTGAAATGGTTGGCCCAGTAGGACCCGTTGCGCTGCTTGACTGCATCATGGTAGTGACGCGAATACGGGTAGAGTCCTGCCGCCGTCAGATTCTCGATGATCTTGCGCTTGATCTCGAGCGACGTACGAGCGACGTCCATGACGTGGGACAGGCGCTCGAACAGCTCGTCCTTGCTGTGGGAGAGGTAGCCGATACGCGGGAGGTCGATGGTGACCACCCCAATGGAGCCGGTGAGAGGGTTGGACGCAAACAACCCGCCGCCTCTCTTCCGCAGTTCGCGCGTGTCGAGCCTCAAACGACAGCACATTGAGCGGGCATCGTCGGGATCCATGTCGCTGTTCACGAAGTTGCTCCAGTACGGGATGCCGAACTTGGCGTTCATCTCGAAGATGGGGTCGTAGACAGGGTTCTGCCAGTCGAAGTCCCTGGTAATGTTATACGTGGGGATAGGGAACGAGAAGACACGGCCCTTCGCGTCGCCGGCAAGCATGACTTCGGCGAACGCACGATTGAACATG
>JAPLGK010000116.1 GCA_026390195.1 Caldisericota bacterium | reverse complement strand
AAATGGGCAACCTGTAAACTGATAGGATGTCCCCGACAATATGCCGCTGATACTGGAAAACCTCGAAAAGATGTACGGCGATCGCCTCCTGTTCCGGTCTCAGCACTGCGCCATTGGTGCCGGAGACAGGGTCGGCATTGTGGGCCCCAACGGAAGCGGCAAGACGACGCTCCTCCGCATCCTAAGCGGGGCTGATGATGAGTATGGGGGGTCGGTCCAGATCACCTGTGGGGACAGTCTCTGCTTCATCGATGCTGTTTCCGTGGACCCCGAGCGTACTGCCCGCCAGATCGTCGCTGAGCCTTTCGAGCACCTCCGTGCTCAGGATGCGCGCATCCGCGAGCTGGAACGTCTTCTGTCCACAGCTGTTGAGACGGATGACTATCTCGTCGAACTCGCCCGGCAAACCGAGCAGTTCGAGGCACAGGGCGGCTACGACTACGTCGTCAACATGAACAAGGCGCTCTCCAGCCTCGGTTTTGCATCAGAGGACCTTGAGCGCTTTGCGGGGACGATGAGTGCCGGAGAGACCTCACGGCTGCGTCTGTCGCGGCTGGTCAGTGACAGCAAGAACATCTGGCTGCTGGATGAGCCCACCAACTACCTGGATATTCCCGGCGTGCAGTGGCTGGAGCGCCAGCTCAAGGGGCTGCAGGCTACGGTCCTGGTGGCATCGCACGACGCCTGGTTTCTGGACCAGGTCTGCAACAAGCTGCTGGTCATCGAAAACGGGACGCTGCGCTTGTTCAGCGGAGGGTACACCGACTACGTCCGCGTCAGGGACGCCGAAGCAGCCGACCGCGCCCAGCACGATACCGAGCTCAAGCGGGAGATCGAACGTATGCGGCAGTACGTCGAGAAGTACAGGTATGGGACACGCGCAAGCCAGGCTGCGTCACGTGAGAAAGCAATGGAACGTCTCAAGACGAGAGTTCAGACTGAACCCACGTCCACCCGCAAGCGCGTCCACGTGCGGCTACGCAACACGGGACAGAGCGGAGAGATCGCGCTGCGCCTCGAGCACGTCAGCAAATCGTATGACGACCGTGCGATTCTCAGCAGGGCAAACGTCACGATTCTGTCTCGCCAGCATGTGGCCATCCTTGGCCGCAACGGGGCCGGGAAGACGACACTGCTGGGTATAGCGATGGGGCAGATCGTCCCCGACGATGGCGACATCTACTGGGGACCAAGCGTACGGTACTCCTTCTTCCCTCAGAACTACACGCTCTTCGACAAAGAGACCGCCATGGAGTGGATCATGGCGCGCCGCCCGCAGATGATCATCTCGGAGGTCAAGGCTCTGTTAGGCAGTTTTGGCTTCTCCGCCGACCAGATGGACCAGCAGACCGGGGCGATGAGCAGTGGAGAGAAGCAGCGTCTGCTGTTGGCACTGCTCTCCACTGAAACCGCCAATATGATCATCCTTGACGAGCCAACGAACTTTCTGGACATCCAGACACGAGAATCTCTCGCTTCGACGCTTCGGGCGTTCGAGGGGACAGTTCTGTTCGTCTCGCACGACCGGACATTCATCGACGCTGTCGCCGACCGTATCGTCCTTATCGAGCGCAGCAACGTGTCGGTGCTGGAGGGAAACTACTCGGCAAACCGGCAGGAGCTCTTCAACGATCATCCCAGCCGCACCCCGCCGTCTGGTCGTGCGAATGTCCAGGACACAATCAGGTCCACGCGGACGTCGCACAACAGGCTCGTGGCCCTCGAAGCCCACGTACGGCTTCTCGAGCGCCAGATTGGCGAGATCGAACAGGAACAGTCTGATCTCACCAGGAGACTGCAGGAAGAAGGCCCTGCCATGCAGGCACCCGATATCGCGTCGCTGTCGGTGCATATCCACGAGCTGCAGCTACGACGGGACGAGTTGTTCGAGGAGCTGGCAATCGCAGAAGAGCAGTTCTTACAGGCCTCGGCGTCGTGATTCGATTTCCTGGAGCAGCTCCTCGCGTGACGCGAATCCCCACCGCTCTAGCAGTTTCTCCGAGAGGTCGTACACGAGAGTCTTGTTCAGATAGTCCCGTTTCGTCGTCAGGAGCTTGCGTTCGAGGAGCGATACCAGAGCTTTGTCGCTCGTGACTCCGCGAAGCTGCAGAATCTCCTTGCGTGTCAGCGCCCCTTTCGTAATGATGAGGGCGAGAACCTCCATGGCCTGTCTGGAGAGGCCGACCTTGGGCCTGGGCTGAGGCGGCTCAGGCGTGAGCTTGTCCGGAACCGAGAAGCAGTACTTGTGGCCGTCCTGGACGAGACGGACGCCACGATTCGCGTAGTCAGCCTGGAGGCTCTCCAGGAGACGCCGGGTCGCCTGGTAGCTCTGTCCCGCCCGGCGCGCCAGATAGCGGACGCCCACAGGCCCCTCAGCCGCAAACAGGATGGCCTCGAGTCGCTGCTTTGCAGCCTGAAGTTCCAGCCCTGTAATGAATTCCTGACTCTCTATGCGTTCAGTCATTCGGTTTTCCCACGTATTTGACGGCAATACCCTCGAACCGGCTGTGCTGAGCGATGTGGAGGACCCCCATTTTGGTCAGGATGAGAATCGCGAGAAAGCTCAATACCACGCGCTCCCTCGAGTCGGATGAGTCGAAGATGTCCTCGAACAGCATCGTTCCCCTCTCCTGCAGCAGCGCGCGAAGCTCCCGCATGATCTGCTGGAGGCTCAGATAGACGGGTCGCTGGTTCTCGTTCCCCACGGGCTTGCGCCCCGCGACCCGTTCAACAATGCGGGCAAGTGCCTCGAGAAGAGCGTCCGACACCTCGTCGCCCGTCTGCTCCTCCGCTGGAGGCAGCGTCGTCCGAACATTCGGCCTCTTGTACGGGGCTCTGCCGGCGTTTACTTCCTGGAGGACCTCGATGATGGGCCTCGCGTACAACCCCGCCTCATCCAGCGCCCTGATGCCCTCCTGCAAGGATCTCTCCTGCGACGCCGCGTGCCCGAACAGGACGAACTCGCTCTTCAGCTTCAGAAGATCAGCCAGCATGTAGACGAGCTCAGCATGCTCCTCGACCCCGGCTTCGCGCCGAATGGTCATGCTGCAGTAGTCCACCAGGCGCTCCACGACGACGTCGGCGACGTCAGCACGCCCAGCTCGCCCCAGGAGTCTCAGGTTGTTCACAGAATCCGTCAGGCCCGCCACGTTCAGATCCCCATGACCTCCCTGACCATGCGGACGGTCTCGGCCGCAACCACCGAGGCCTTCTCGCGGCCTTCTGCCAGAATGCGGTCGACCGACTCAGGATCGGCGGCAAAGGCGGTACGGCGCTCCCGGAACCCGACCAGCCGCTCCGAGATCATCACTGCGACGGAGCGCTTGTGGGCGACACAGCCAAGGCAGCCCTGTTCACACTGAGTCTTGGCTTCTGGTGCGGTGTCCGGCTGAAACAGTTTGTGATACTGATAGATGACGCAGCCCGCTTCTGGGTGACCAGGGTCATCCCTGCGTACCTTCAAGGGGTCCGTGTAGGCTGTCATCATGCGCTTCGCCGTCACTTCCGGCGGGTCGGAGACCACGATGTCGTTGGCGAGAGACTTGCTCATCCTCCGTCCGTCGAGGCCCGGCAGTCTCTGAAACTCGTTCAGGATAGGCTGAGGCTCAGGGAAAAGGTCGGTGTGATACGTGTGATTGAACGTGCGCACCAGTTCACGGGTGAATTCAAGGTGTGGGACCTGGTCCTTGCCGACGGGCACTGCTTCCGCACGGTACGCCATGATGTCTGCGGCCATCAGCACGGGATAGCTCAGCAGGCCGAGGTTCACGTTGTCCTTGAGATCCATGTCCTGGATCATCTCCTTGACGGTCGGGTTTCGTTGGACCCACGACACGGGGGTGATCATCGCAAGGAGCGTGAACAAGTACGCATGTTCCGCCACGTCGGACTGGCAGAAGATGGCCGACCTCTTCGGGTCGAGTCCCGCCCCCAGCCAGTCGAGAACCATCTCGCGTCGGAACTCGCAGATCGAGCCACTCTCGTTCCACTTGGTCGTCAGCGCGTGCATGTCCGCGACCATGAAGTAGCAGTCGTACTCGTCCTGCAGCTTCACATAATTCGCCAGCACGCCCATGTAGTGACCCAGATGGAGCTTGCCGGTGGGACGCATGCCACTCAGGATACGCTTTTTCATAGGCACCTCACAGTCTCAGGAGAGTATAGAAAATGAAGCCAAGGACCTTGTCCATCACACCACCGATGATGTTGAACCAGAGGAGGGCAAGCAGGATGACGGTTCCATACAGGTCCACGGCGCGGTCGTACAGAAACCGCTCCGGTCTCTTGAAGAAGAGTGCGAAAAAGGCCTTGGAGCCGTCGAGCGGGGGAATGGGGAGGAGATTGAACACGCCAAGGCCTACCGAAAACTCGACAAGGCTCTCCAGGACCCTGTACACGTAGGGGAACTGCGTGACTATCGCCGGCGAACTCCTCACGAGCAGCAGGAGCAGGTAGGCGACGATGGCCGTGGCAAAGTTGGAGGCCGGTCCAGCCAGGGAGACAAGGACAGTATCGCGACGAGGGTGTTTGAATGCCGTGAAATCGATCATCACGGGGCGTGCCCAGCCGACACGGAACAGCAGGAGAGCGACTGTCCCAAGCGGGTCCAGGTGACGCAGGGGGTTCAGGCTGAGGCGTCCTGTGTCGACGGGCGTCGTGTCTCCAAGTCTCCACGCTGTCCACGCATGAGCATACTCATGGATCGTAATAACGATGAGGAGGACCGGCACGTACACGATCCCGTCCTGAATCCAGTTCTGAATGTTGATGCGGATGTAGTCCAAGAGTCCTTGCATATGTTCTGTCCTTTCTGGGCGATGCGCCGGTTCTGCCGGCCGGTGTCATGGAGTCATAGTAGCCGGGTTACTGCCTTACGCAATCGCTTGGCAACCAGCGATTCTTCATTGCGGATGCCCACTTTCCCGCTACAATCAACGCATGATCAAGATGCGCGTTCGATACGGCAAGGAAGAAGAGGCCTGCCTGCTGTCACACCACGAGGTCCAGGCGGCCCTGGTGCGGTGGCTGCGGCGCAGCAACCTGCCTCTGGTCTACAGCGAAGGGTTCAACCAGCGCGTCCGGATCGAAACCGGCATTCCCACGGGCGTCGGCATGGTCAGCCTTCAGGAATATGTGGACGTCCTCCTCGACGCCTATTCACCCGTCGCCGACCGTGCGAAGGCGCTGGAGCGTACGGCGCCCCCCGGCCTCAGGTTCCTGGCCGCGGTCGACATCCCCCTTACTGCCCCGTCTCTCATGGGACAGCCTATGATCCTCCGCTACGAATACACGTGGGCACACCGGGCGGACATCGATGCCGAGCAGATGAAGGCCCACATGATGTCGTTCCTTGCCCTGCCAATGTTGATGGTCGAGCGCGAGAACAGCAAGTCCCGTACGCCGAAAGACATTCGCAAGTACGTTCTCACCGCACAGATCTCGACGCGGAGCCCTTTGCGCGCCCACGTGGGCGTCTTCTTTGACCAGTCGGGAACAATCCGCATGGACGAGGTCATCAA
>JAPLGK010000192.1 GCA_026390195.1 Caldisericota bacterium | reverse complement strand
GGCCACGATCTTCTTACGGGCCAGGGCCACAGTCATGTCCCTGTAGTGCAGGGCATTCTCGTTCATGAGGCCGTCCAGGCCGATGACAGCCATGCTCGAAAGGTGGTGTCGCTGGCCGACCTCGAAGTCTGTGGGGTCATGGCCGGGCGTGATCTTGAGGGCGCCCGTGCCGAAATCCCGCAGGACTGCTTCGTCCACGATCACTGGGATCGTCCGGTTGGCGACGGGGACGATGACCTTGTTGCCGACAATGTCCGTATACCGTGGGTCAGCCGGGTTGACGGCGACGGCTGCATCGGCGAGGATGGTCTCCGGGCGCGTCGTGGCAATCGTGACGGAGCCCGAGCCGTCGGCGAACGGGTATCGGACGTACCAGAGATGCCCCTTTTCGTTCGCGTACGCGACCTCGATGTCGGAGATGGCCGTGTGGCAATGGGGGCACCAGTTGGTGATGCGCTGACCCTTGTAGAGAAGGCCTTTTTCATAGTAGTGGACGAAGGCAGCCTTGACTGCGCGCTCATATGGCTCGTCAAGTGTGAACCGCAGGCGGTCCCAGTCGGCAGAGACGCCGAGCTTCTTGAGCTGGGACAGGATGATGCCTCCGTACTTCTCTTTCCACTCCCAGATGCGACGGACGAACTCGTCGCGCCCCAATCCTTCCCTGGTCAGCCCCTGTTCCTTGATCTGACGCTCAACGACCGCCTGTGTGGCGATGCCGGCGTGATCCATCCCCGGCATCCACAGCGTCTCGAACCCCTTCATGCGCTTGTACCGGATTGCGATGTCCTGGAGTGTCATGTTGAGAGCGTGGCCGATGTGCAGGTATCCAGTGACATTGGGTGGCGGCATCATGACGACGAATGGCGTTCTGTCGGGGTTGGGCTCCGAATGAAAAGCCCCCTGGCTGAGCCACAGACGATAGACCTGTTCCTCGTACTTCTTTGCTTCGTATAGCGAATCCAGTTCGATTGGAGTCATCACCCGAACCTCCACGACAGTATCCCGCAAGTATAAGCTGTGGCTGCCGTTTGTCAATTGAATCGAGGCCCTGCGGCCCTCATTGCCACGGCCCGGAACGCGGCTATACTTTCGCTGGACTGGACCCTTTTGAGTCGGAGGACACACGTGACATGTATCTGAAATCCCTTCATATCCAGGGGTTCAAAACCTTTGAGCAGAGCACGACACTGGAGCTCTCCTACCCCGTCATCGCTATCGTCGGGCCCAACGGCTCGGGCAAGAGCAACCTGGTAGATGCGTTGCGCTGGACACTGTGTGAGCAGAACCTGAGGACGCTCCGTGCCCGGTCGATGCTGGACCTCATCTTCGCCGGCAGCGCGACACGCCACCCCGTTAGCTACGCCGAAGCCGAGGTCGTGTTCAACAACGAGGGCGACGTGTTCGGCACCGGCACGGACAAGGTCACCGTGGCCCGGCGCATCTTCCGTTCCAAGGAATCGGACTTTCTCATCGACGGTAACGATGTTCAGCTCCGAGATGTTGAAGAGCTGCTGACATCGACAGGGCTCGGGTTCCGGCACTACCCGTTCATCGGGCAGGGCGAGATGAGCCGCATCTTCACGATGAAGCCCGAGGAGCGCAAGGCTCTCTTCGAAGAGGTCGCCGGTATTGCCGAGTACAAACAGCGCAAGAGGGACACGCTGATCAAGCTGGAA
>JAPLGK010000165.1 GCA_026390195.1 Caldisericota bacterium | reverse complement strand
GGCGATCGTTACTGCTGCGATCCGCGACGAAGGGACGACCAGACAGTACATGCCCATCGAATTTCCTGCAGAGGATGACATCGACGTGACTCTGGCTCTCAGAGCTGCGGCTGAAAAACTCCATTTCGTCTCCCACCTTGGAGTGTCTCAGTCGAAGGACTCGTTCTATGGCGAGGTTGAGCCTGACCGCCAGCCACTTGCGGAGGAGTTGAATGCACGTCGCAAAGCCTGGATCGCCGGTGGAGCCGTGTGTTCGGAGATGGAAGCCTCTACAGTATTCGTGGTATCGAGCATTCTTCACAAGCGTGCCGGCGGCGTCATGCTCATCGTCGACAGCCAGTTTGCAGAGGGTGGAAACAAGCCCCATCATCAGATGCTGGACAGACTCATATCGACCGGGATCGAGGCCATCAAACTGCTGATCGAACAGGATCGTGTCGTACGTCGTTGAGTGACGTTCCTGCGCAGGAACCGCGGGTCCCGGCATCGAGCCCGGAGCCCGTTCTGACGCCGGAATACTTGCCTCGTGTCTCTCGAGTCGCTATCATGCATACAGCAGATCATTGTTGTGGAGGGGACCCATGTATCTTCTGGTTATCATCACAAGACAGGAGGACAAGACCTACGATTTCCTGAGGCTGCTTCCGACAGTCGGCGTGCGGGGAGCAACGGTTATCGAGGGTCGAGGAATGGGCAGGATCCTGCGTGACCGCGAGACCATTTTTACCTCGATCGAACAGGTTCTCAGTGCCAGCATCGACCTTACGGACAACGTTGTCATCCTCTCTCTCGTCCAAGGAGGAGAAGTTCTGGCGAGCGCGCGCAGACTTGCGCGGCAGGTCTTCGGGGATTTTGCCCGCCCGAATACGGGGGTTCTATTCGTGCTGCCGGTCGCGGACGCCGAAGGTCTTGCGACAGGGCCGGACATGACGCTCCCAGGCAGTGCTCACCAGGGTTCGAGCGTCTGATTTCAGTGAGCCGGACGTCCCGGCATGTTGCAGCGTCGCAGGCAACCTCATCATGAAAGGCACGTAGCAGTCCGGCGCCGACATACGAACAGATACCCCCGGAGGTTAACTCCGGGGGTATCGCAATTTGTGGACACGGCGAGAGCCGGTCAACCGCCTCCCAGGAATGGGATGATGAAGACGGTGTCTTCCTCGTGCAGTTCGGCGTTGTAGGGCGTGCGATGTCCGTTGACAAGCACGAAGCCTGCACGGTCGCGGTCAATGCCTAGTGCGGCAAGCAGGCCGGCGACATTTGTTCCGGTGGGCACCTGTACGTCGTCCAGGTGTCCGACCTGATCGGCAAGAATGGGATGCAGTTTGAGTTTTATGAGCATCCAGTCCCCTCAGCAGTCGTAGTAGAGCTCGAATTCCTTGGGATGAGGCAGGCGGCGGAGCGCTTCTGCTTCATTCTTCTCCTTGTAGGAGCAGAACGCTTCAACAAAAGCAGGAGGGAAAACGCCATCTCGTGTCAGGAAGTCACTGCCTCGTCTCAGGGCTGCGAAGGCTTCGGAAAGCGAGGTCGGAAGCACCGGAATCCTGCGCACTATCTTCTCGGGCAGTTTCTCGATGTCCCCCGTGTATGGACCAAGATGAAGGGCTGTCGGGTCCGTTTTGTTCTCGATGCCGTCGAGTCCGGCAAGAAGCATTGCGCTGATGGCAAGGTAGACATTGGTTGTCGCATCCGGGGGACGAAACTCGATGCGCTTCTCTGCCGCGGTATCCGCATAGATGGGGATGCGAATCGCCGCGGTGCGGTTGCCCAGCGAGAAGAACGCACGGATGGGGGCCTCGAATCCCGGAATGAGCCTCTTGTAGCTTATCGTAGATGGGTTTGTGATGCCGAGAAGGGCCGACGCGTTGCTGAGAATGCCGCCGATGTAGTGAATGGCAAGCGGCGAGAGGTCGTAGGGTTCTCCACCTTTCTGGTAGAAGGTGGGTTGTCCTTTTCTGGTCAGATACTGATGGAAGTGCATTCCTGTTCCGGCTTGGCCGGCGATTGGTTTGGGCATGAAGGTTGCCGTCATTCCCATCTGGCGGGCCAGGTTCTTGGCGAAATACTTGATCTTCTGCGACGCGTCGCCCATGGCGCGCGGGGTGCCGGGCATAACCTCGAGCTCTATCTGGCCGGCCTCCCCGGCCTCATGATGGTGATAGCGGACGGTTACCCCGACATTTTCCAGCATCTGAACGAGCGCGCTTCGATAGTCGAAGAGGCGGTCGAGGGGCTGCTCTGCATGGTATCCTCGTCCGTGACGGATCGCGTAGCCCTGGAGTTGTGAGTTGTCGAGCGATACCGTACTGCCCGTTTCTGCGCTCTCGATCGAGAAGAAACAGGTGATCTCCGAGGACTTGAAATCGACATTCTGGAAGACGTAGAACTCGAACTCGGGGGCAAACCAGGCCGTATCGGCATACCCTTTGGACTTCAGCAAGGCTTCAGCCTGTTCTGCGATAAACCGAGGGTCGAGGGCAAAGCGTCGATGGGTGTGGGGCTCAAGGATGTCACAGAAGACTGCAACAGTAGGGACTTTGGCAAATGGGTCCAAGAACGCCGTTGACAGATCAAGACGCAGGAGCATGTCGCTGCGCTCAACCGACGCGAATCCGGGAATGCTGGAACCGTCGAAAGCCACCCCCTGGGTCAGGAACCCCTCGTCGACACGGGATAGGGGAACCGTCACATGATGCAAGCCGCCGAACAAGTCCGTGAATTTCAGATCGACCTGAGCGATCTCGTGTTCTCTCGCGTAGTTCAGAAACTCCTGAAGCGTTTTCATACCCCTACCTCCAAAGAAGCTGCTGGTTGGACTTGGTCCGCGGCTCCACACTAGCGCGCCATGAGGTGCGCCGCTATTGCATTCTGCCTGACCACCAGAGCCCGGACGTCCATGTTCGTGAACTGGCCGTTCTCGATGAGAACCTTTCCGTTGACCATGCTGAGACTGACCTGCTTGGCGTCGCACATGACCGGTGCTGTGAAGGGGTCATGCAGCCCGCCGGCGAACTCGAGAGTGTCGAGGTCCCACATGATTAGGTCCGCCGCTTTCCCGACCTCAATGCTACCGATGTCCGTCTCCATGCGTAGCACGCGGGCGCCGCCCATGCTGGCCATAGCCAGAGCTTCGCGCGACGTAAGGGCGCCGGCCCCATATTTCACCCGCTGGAGCAGTGTCGCCAGGCGCACCTCACCGATGAATGAATTGGTGTCGTTGCTGGCACTACCGTCGACGCCGATGCCGATGCGCATGTTTGTTTGCTTCATGACAGTCACGGGAGCGATGCCGGAACCGAGGCGCATATTGCTGGCCGGGCAATGGGCCATGCCGCACTCATGGTCGGACAGCTTGCGGATGTCAGCGTCGGACGCCCACACGATGTGGGCAAACCAGGAGCGAGGAGTGAGCCAGTTGACCTCCTCCATGTAGTCGACTGGACGGAAGCCAAACGTCTGGAGACAGAATTCTTCTTCATCCTGCGTTTCGGCAAGATGCGTGTGAATGAGCACATCCTCTGTCTCCGCCAGGGCTGCCGTCTGCTTCATCAGATCTGTGGTGACCGAGAACGGGGAGCACGGGGCCAGAGCTATGCGGGTCATCGCGTACCGACCGCGGTCGTGGTACTGGTGGATGACACGCTCGGACTCCACCAGAATCTCCTCATCCGTCTGTACCACGCTGTCCGGAGGGAGTCCCCCGTCTTTCTTGCTCAGCGACATACTGCCGCGCGTGGGATGGAACCGCACGCCGACATCGCGAGCTGCCCGTATCTCAGCGTCGATGATCGCGTTATTGCCGTACGGATACAGATAGAGATGGTCGGTAGTCGTCGTGACACCAGTCTTCAGCATCTCACAGATGCCGACCTGGGCACTTGTGTAGACGGCCTCCTCGTCGATGTGCTTCCAGTGTTCATAGAGGAACGTCAGCCAGTCGAACAGCTTGGCATGTTCGACCTGGGGA
>JAPLGK010000122.1 GCA_026390195.1 Caldisericota bacterium | reverse complement strand
GAGAAGGTCATCTTCGCCGGGCGTTTCACCGGGCTCACCGGCACTCTGACGGTTCTGCGGAGCACCGATGACCTCGAATGTCGTAGCCACGATCTCGGTAGCACGCTTCTTGGTTCCGTCGTTGGCCGTATATTCCCGAATAGACAGGCGTCCTGTCACGAGAACGCGCAAGCCCTTCTCAGCCGACTTCTCGATCTTGTCGGCCACGTAGGTCCATGCGTTGATGTCAACAAAGAAGGCTTCTTCCTTCCAGTCACGGACAGACGGATCTTTGGACGCATTCCAGCTCCGGTTCACAGCAATTGAGACACGAGCCGTCTTCTTGCCCGACGGCGTGTACCGGATGTCCGGATCCCTGGTAATTCTGCCTGTGAGGACAACCTGGTTGAGGTCGTTCATCCTTGCGCCTCAGGTGCAGGGGTAGGTTCAGATACCCGTGCAGCTACTGGAGCGGGTTCAGGTTCAGGGGTAGCCTCCTGAGGGACAACTGTCTCAACTGGAACGCCAGTCTTCCTGTGCTCGGGTCGCGTAACCATCCACCGGATGACGTTTTCGTTCACTCTGAGCTGCCGCTTGAGAGCGTCGACCTCGCCAGGCTCGCACTCAAATGCGATCACCCAGTAGTAGCCATCCTGCTTCTTATTGATCGGATACGCCATGCGGCGGCGACCCCATGGGTCTGCCCTCAGAATCGTGCCCTTCGCTGAGATGAAGGACTGAACGGTAGTGGCGACAGCCGTGGCTTCTTCCTCCGGCATTGTCCCGTCCACAATAAACATCAATTCAAACTCTCTCAACAGTTCCTCCCTTTGGACTTGGATTTCGGCCGTCTTCACGACGGCAGAGAGCAACAATAGTATATGCAGGAGCTGCAGCGATGCAACCGGAGGGACCTTCACGGGAGCATCCGACTACACACTCTGAAATGAGATGATCTAGCGGGCCTTCTCCAGGAACGTCCTGTAGGCCAGATAGCAGGCATACAGATCCGCCTTGCTCGCCAGTTCCTGTGGGGCATGCATCGACAGAAGCGCGGGGCCGGCGTCGAGTGTTTCGATACCACGCTTCGAGAGGAACTTTGCTACAGTGCCGCCTCCACCAACGTCTACCTTGCCCATCTCAGCCACCTGCCATGGGATTTTGGCCTCGTCCAGCAATCCGAGCACTTTGTGGAGAGTCTCGGCGGAGGCGTCATGGGCTGAGTACTTGCCTCGAGAACCGGTGAACTTCGTGATCACGATGCCGTTGCCGACTGTGGCAGCATTTGTCGGTTCGAACACATCCAGGTAGTTGGGGTCCATACCGGCATCGACGTCGGCGCTGAGTGCCATGGAGCTCCAGAAGACCTGTCTGGCCGTGGTCTTCTCTCCAGTTTCCAGGATAAGCCGTTCAATGACCAGTTCAAGGAACTCGCTCTGCATACCGGTGTCGCCGTCACTGCCGATCTCTTCCTTGTCAGCGAGGAAAACGACCTGCGTGCGCTCAGGCTCCTTCTTCTGGTCCATCAGGCTGCGCAGAGCCGTGTACCCACAGATCCTGTCGTCATGCCCGTAGGCGAGGATGAGTCCGCGGTCGAAACCGACTTCCCGCGGCTTCATTGCCGGCACGAGCTCCAGTTCAGACGCCGCGAAGGCTCGCTCCTCGACGTTGAGCTGCTCGGCAAGTATCTTCAGGACATTCGTACGAACAGGCGTCTTGTCGTCCTTGTCATTAGCGGGCACATGGCCGACGATTGCGTCGAGCGCCTCGCCCGAAACGCCTTCGCTCAGCTTCTTCTCTCCCTGAGCCTGCCCCAGATGCGGAAGGATGTCGGAAATGTTGAACACAGGATCAGTATCTTCCTCACCGATGCGCAACTGAAGCTTCGTCCCTGCCTTGTCATAGATCACGCCGTGCAGGGCAAGGGGGATCGTCACCCACTGGTACTTCTTGATTCCACCGTAGTAGTGGGTCTGGAAGAGGCCTAGCCCAGTGCTCTCGAAA
>JAPLGK010000204.1 GCA_026390195.1 Caldisericota bacterium | reverse complement strand
GAGAAGGCGGTGTTCGTTCCCTGCACGGAGAAGGAGCTACTGATACACTTCTGGGAAGCGGCCAGCAGGGCGAAGCAGGTCATCACGTTCAACGGGCGCGGTTTCGACTGCCCCTTCCTGCTGGTGCGCTCGGCGGCCAACCGCGTCCGGCCGACGGTCGACCTCATGCCCAACCGTTACAGCAACCAGCATGTGGATCTCATGGACCAGTTCACCTGGTTCGGAGCTGTCCGCCGCCGGTTCTCGCTGGATGCCTGGTGCAACGCGCTGGGCGTCGAACAGCCGAAGCGCGAGGTTCACGGGAGTGATGTCGCCAGCCTGTACGCCGCCGGCGAGTACATGACCATCGCCCGCTACTGCCTGGGTGATGCCATGGCGACCGCCCAGCTATTCGACCTGTGGAGCAAGTATATGCGGTACCCCGGACCGGGGCAGGAGCAGATGCCGAGATAGCGCCGTGCGCCTTGCGTTGTGGGGGCATGTTCCCATGATGGTAGCATACGCCTGGCCGTGGAGGAAGAGCCTGCATGAGCACAGCACAGAGAGGCAATATCAGGGAAATCTGGCGTCGCGTCCTGCCGGTGATTCTCGTCCTGGCCGCCGTCGTGACCGCGTTCGTCGTGACGCACGAGCCGCTGGCCCGTGTCGAAGTCATGGATTTCGCACAGGAGCAGCAGGACATCGGCAGTCTCTACGAACTGTGGACCGACGAACAGAAGGCGCTGAAGGCCATGCCGCTTATCGACTACATTGCGTCAGTGACCGCGGGGAAGACTACTACTGCCGACGGTACGGCATGGGGAACGCTTGCCGATGCAGTATCCCTGACAGAAGAGGGGAACCCTCCGGACCGAACATGGCAGAGGCGCGTCGGCGAATGGGGTGGCGTGTATGTACGGCAGACGGACCTGCCCTTACCCGAACTGCTGGCCGGGCTCCCGGATGGGGAAGAGCGCTACGCGTCTCTGCCCGATGGAACATGGGTTAAGGCCGTCGCGTTACATCTCGACAGTGGTGACTTAACACTCGGCGCTGGCCTGCACGGCCCTCCTCATGAGCTCGTGTATCCACTGCGTGGCCTGTTCTTCCCTCTGCTTGGCCTCGCCATGCTGTTGTACGTCCTTCTGCCGTGGCCACGCAAGGGCGAGGGAGTCATCGCCTACGATAGGTGGCGGGTGGTCCTTGGCGATATCCTGGGGCTCGTGCTCACCGTTGTGTTCGTCGCGATGCCCTTCTTGATCACCAGCAACGCCGCACTGGCCGTCACGGAGTATTGGGGACTGACCTTGGTGTTCTGTCTCATTGGGCTCCTCGGTCTGTGGGCCGTGCAGGTCGGCATCAGCGCTGGAGGACTGCAGATGATGATCCTGGTGGACCGTCTGGTGCGTGTGACCGCTTGGCGGCACGAGGAGTATCTGTTTGCGGAGATGGCGTTGGTTCAGCCTGCCATCCAGGTTGCACCGAAGTGGCTCATCACAGCTTCATGGCTTGCCGCGCTATCAGGCCGGAGAGGGTCGGGCGCCGCCCTGCTGGGCGCGCAGTCAGAGACGCGCGGCTTCCGCATCAGCATGAAGGACGGGCGCTTCGTTCACATCTGGCTCACGGATCGGATGGGTTCCGTGACGATGCGCGGCGCCCAGACCCTGCCTGGTGCCTTGGCCGCGGCGGGTGTCCCCATGAGCACCGAGAGCGTCACGGTCCGTGGGATGAGTGTAGGGTAGTGCTTCCCTAGTTCTGTGCCCGTGCGGCCTTGATGACGTCCGCAAGAACGCCTGAGGCGGTAAGGATGGGTCCTCCGCCAATGCCGCGGACGACGACCGGGAGATCACCGAACCGGCTCGTGCTGAACAGGAAGAGGTTCTCAGAGGGTTCCAGCGTCCCCCAGATGGATGCCTTCGGGAAGCTGCGGAGTCCGAGTGTCACATCCCCGTCAGCAGAGGCTGAGCCGACGTAGTAGGTGACCCTCTCTGGCTGCCGGGCAGCCGTCAGTCGGTCCGCAAGGCGTGCCATACCATCACCCTGGAATGCCTCGAAATCGGGGTAGTCTTGGTCGAGCAGGGGTTCCTGGTTGACGTCACCGATGCTGGTGGAAAGCCCCATGGTCTTGGCCAAGATGACGATTTTGCGCAGGGCGTCGCGGCCAGCAAGGTCTGTCAGGGGATTGGGCTCGGCAAATCCTCTCCGCATGGCGTCTGCAATGGCCGCGTCCAGTGGGAACCCGCGGTTGAAGCCTCCCAGGATGCACGACAGCGAACTGCTGGGCAGAGCGACGATGCGCTGAACGGTGTCACCGGTCGTCATGAGGTCGACCAGCGTGCTGATGACGGGGAGGGACGCGCCGACGGTGCATTCATACCGGAACGGCGTGCGAGCTTGCTGACTTGCCATCCGCGCCTGCTCGAACCAGCCGGGCGTCTCCGCGAGGGGGATCTTGTTTGCCGTGACGACCGGGATGCCCATCCCCAGGGCTTCCAGCAGCAGAGGCCCTGTCTCGGCTGTGGCCGTGACATCGATCAGCGCGTACTGCGTCCTGTCCGGAAACCCGAAGCGGTCGAAGACGGGATCCAAGACAGCGATGCTCATACCGGGCGCACGCGGTGTCCATTCGTCGAAGGACGCTCCCCTGTCGGCGGCCCGCAGGGCAAGGTCGTCGCCCAGGGCGACGCTGCTGCTGCGCACAACAGCGGCGTATTCCAGGTGGACGCCGGTCTCGCGCTCGATGCGTGCCCGGTTCTCGACGACTAGGTGGACCAGCGGCCCCCCCACCTTGCCGTATCCCAGCTGGATGACGTGTGTCACTGGTGTGGTTTTCACTGCAATTCCTCCTCGATGATGCCGGCGATCGTCTCTGGATCAGAAGGTACGTGGCGCGGCTCGTTGGCACACGCGTCCAGCGCGGCGGCCCCCGGGATACCGAGTGCGGCTGTCTGTCCCGTCGCCAGTGCGATGGTTGTGTCCGGGTCCTTGAGCAGGTTGCCGGTGATGATCAGTAGCACGCTCTCGCCGGGTCGCACGACTTGCTCGCGCGTCAGCCTGCGCAAGCCGGCCAGCGTTGCGGCCGATGCTGGTTCACACCCGATGGCCTGCCGGTCAAGGTCGTGTTTTGCCTTGAGGATCTCGGCGTCGGTGACACTGGTGACGATACCGTCCGTAAAGCGAATGGCGCGCACGGCCTTCTCGTAGTTGACCGGGTTGCCGATACGAATGGCGGTCGCGACCGTTTCGGGCTGCATGGGCTCGAAGTGCTGGAAGTCGCCCTGCGCGGCACGCGCAAACGGGGATGCGCCCTCGGCCTGGATGACCGCAAGGCGCGGCACGCGGTCGATGAGATCTAGCGCTTTCATCTCGATGAGTGCTTTGCCGAACGCGCTGGTGTTACCCAGGTTTCCTCCCGGGACGATGATCCAGTCCGGCAGCATTTGTCCCAGTTGAAAGAAGCTGTCCAGGATGATAGTTTTTTGCCCCTCCAGGCGGAATGGGTTCAGTGAGTTGACCAGGGTCAGGTTGCGTTGTGTCGCCATCTGTTCGACGGCGTACATGGCATCGTCGAAGCTGCCGTCGATCTGCAGCGTGTGGGCGCCGTACGCGAGCGCCTGCGCCAGCTTACCTTGGGCGATCTTGCCCTCAGGGATGAGGACGAAAACCGGGATGTGGGCACGTGCGCCGTACGCCGCCAGGGAGGCGGAGGTATTGCCGGTGGAGGCGCAGATGAGGGCACGCGCTCCCTGGTGTCTGGCCCAGCTCACAGCTACGGTCATGCCCCGGTCCTTGAAGGAGCCCGTGGGGTTTTCTCCCTCGTGCTTGGCCCAGAGGGCGGACAGGCCGAGTGGGGTGGGGTCCAGGTCGTAGAGGTTGGTGCGACCTTCCGGGAAGGTCACCAGGTCGTCCGGGGGCACGTCCAGCACGAGTTCGCGGTAGCGCCAGACGCCGGAGAGGTCCGGCGGCAGGCGGGATGGGAGACGCGACTCAAACGTGGCGGCGAACGCAGCGGGAGAAGGAGCGCTGTCCATGTCGAGCTGAACGTCCAGCAGGCCGCCGCAATGACATCGGAGCCGCTGGTCTTCGAGGGGATAGGTCGATCCACACGTCACACACGTCAATTGCCTGTTCATAGGCTCACCTCCACTTCAGTATGCCGCAGAACGGCCCGGTGACAACTGCTGTAACATTCTCGGAACCGTCCCGAGAATGTTACACCTGGTACGCCGCTTCCGTCCTCGCAGGAACGACGGAGGCAGACGCGCTGGTGTCCCCTTCGAAGTCAGCAGCGGAGTGAAGGCTCCCTGCTCCCCTTGCTTTGCGTGGCTTGACGCATGCTCTATACTATGCGCAAGAATGGGGGCTGTCCGCTGTTACATCAGCGCAGGTTGTCGAGCTCCTCCTTGGTGAGGCGGTTGTGGCGGATGAGCCGTCCGGTGGTGGCGAAGACGACGTCCTCGGCGATATTGGTCGCCAGGTCGGCGACGCGCTCGAGGTTGCCACTGACAAACAGGATCTGGAGCGACCGGTCGATCGTGCTGGGATCAGCCATCATATAGGTAAGGAGCTCCCTGAGGATCTGGTTGTCCAGCTGGTCGACGATGTTGTCGCGTTCCACGACGTCGATCGCAAGGCGGGTGTTCTGGGTCGAGAACGCCGTCATCGCGTCGGCCACCATCTTCCGCGCTTCTTCGCTCATGCGCGGGATGTCAATGTAGGGCTTGATGTCGGGACGCGCGATCAGGTACTGCGCACTCTCGGCGATGTTGACGCCGTGGTCCGCCAGGCGCTCGAGGTCTGTGCCGATCTTGGCGTACATGTAGACGCTGCGCAATGTCCGCGCCTCAGGCTGATACAGCGCGATGAAGTTGATGGTTTCACGTTCGATGACGTGGTCGAACTCATTTGCCATAGGTTCGTCAACGTCGACGACCTCCTTGGCAAGAGCTTCGTCCTTGGTCACGATAGCCCTCGTGCCTTTTTCCACCATGGAACTGGCCAGGGCGCTGAACGCAAACAGCTTGTCTTTGATTTCCTGCAACTTCTCTTCATGCATGGTTCACTCCTTCCCTGTCATCCGTACTTGCCGGACAGGTAGTCTTCGGTTCGCTTGTCCTGTGGGCCGACGAAGACGCGCTTTGTCTCGCCGAACTCCACGAGTTCGCCCAGCATGAAGAAGGCGACGTAATCCGAGATGCGCGCTGCCTGCTGCAGGCCGTGG
>JAPLGK010000040.1 GCA_026390195.1 Caldisericota bacterium | reverse complement strand
AGCTACTTCCTCGAGAGCATCCTCTCCACGCTGTCCGAGCCCACCGATGGGCGCCTGCTGATGTACCTCTTGAGCCACCCCCTGCAGGACGGCGGCCAGTGGGACATGTTCTGTGCCCTCGTGGCCAAGTACGGCGTCGTCCCGAAGACAGTCATGTCCGAGACGGAGAGCAGCGGCAACTCAGCGCTCATGAACGCCGTCATCACCGCCAAGCTGCGGGAGTATGCCGCCGAACTGAGGCGGATGGCTGCCACTGGGGATGAAGAGGATGTCCTGCGCTCGCGCAAGGAGATGATGATGGGTGTGATCTTCCGCATGCTGGCCATCCATCTCGGTACACCGCCCGTCGAGTTCTTCTGGCAGTGGCGGGAAAAAGGGGGCACCTTCCACCGCGATGGTACCATCACGCCGCAGGAGTTTTTCGAGCGGTACGTCGGCGTGGACCTCGAGAACAAGGTCTGCCTCATCAACTGCCCGACGCCCGACAAGCCCATGAACCATCTGTACACGATTGGCTACCTGGGCAATGTCATCGAGGCAAAGGGTATCCGGTACGTGAACACGCCTATCGAGGTCTTCAAGCAGGCCGCGATCGACATGCTGGTCGCCGGCCGGCCGGTGTGGTTCGGCTGCGACGTGGGCAAGTTCGAAGAGCGAGACCTCGGCATCTTGGACCCGTCGATCTATGAGTACGACCTCGTCTACGGCGAGGGGTTCATAAGTGACAAGGCCGAGCGCATCCTGTATGGACAGAGTGTCATGACGCACGCCATGGTGCTGACGGGCGTCGACCTCGACGGCGATGGGCACGCGCGCAAGTGGCGCGTTGAGAATTCGTGGGGAGACAAGCTCGGGGATAAGGGATTCATGGTCATGACGGACGCGTGGTTCGACGAGTATGTATACGAGGTCGCTGTCAGCCGGGACTATCTTCCGGGAGACCTAGCCTCTGTCCTACGTGAAGAGCCGACGGTCCTGCCGCCATGGGACCCGATGGGCGCCCTGGCTGCGGCTCGTTGACACACAGGAATTCGACGGGGAGGCACCAGTCATGGACACCTTGGAAGCGATAGCCACGCGGAGGAGCGTCCGCAAGTTCACTCACCGTCCTGTTGCCAAGAAGACCGTCAACGCAGTCCTCGCAGCGGCGATTCTCGCGCCGTCGGGCAAGAACCGCCAGCCATGGCGGTTCGTCGTGGTGGCGGGCGATGAGAAGCGCGCACAGATGATACGGGTCATGCGCGAGGGCATCGCAGACACCAAGGCCCGCGGGATGGAAACCGGCACGGCTATCATGACGGCGCGGGTCATGGAACGCGCTCCGGTGACGGTCTTCGTCTTCAACCCGGAAGGTGCGCTTCCCTGGACGTCGCACTCGGTCGTGCAGACGTTCATGGAAGCAATAGACACGCAGTCCATCGGGGCGGCGATCCAGAACATGCTGTTGGCCGCCCAGGCCTTGGGTCTGGGCACGCTCTGGATGTGTGACGTGTGGTCGGCGTATCAGCAACTGGAAGAATGGCTGGGAGAATCGGGCGAGCTGGTCGCGGCGGTGGCGCTGGGGTATCCGGACGAGCAACCCGCCGCCCGTCCGAGGCGCCCCTTGTCCGAGGTCGTGCGCTGGTTCTAGCAGACGGGCTACAGGCTGAGCAGTTTGGTGACCTGACGGCGGAAGTCGGGGAACAGGCTCAGCGAACCCATTTCCTCGAGCGTGAACCATCCGATGCCTTCCGTCTCCCGGACCTCCTCGGTGAGGTGTGCTCCCTCGCCGGGCAGGGGCTCACAGACGTAGGCGAAGTCGATGTGGCAGTGCTCGGGTTCCGTGCCAGTCGGGATGCGCTCACACAGGACCATCCATGGAACGTGCAGGACCTCAACGACGCCGGGCTCGCCCAGTGTCTCGTCCCGGGGACTCACGATGCGGCAATGCACTCCTGTCTCCTCGAAGACCTCGCGGAGGCATGCTTCGTCTGGCGTTTCGTCCGGCTCCACGTGACCGCCCGGGTAGATCCAGACACGGTGTTTGCGGTGATTGACCAGCAGGATGCGGTCATCTCGCAGGACAAAACCCGACGCGGTGAAGTGTTTGGGCAGCAGCCGCGCCCAGGACGGCAGCAGTTCCGTCATGACGACCCTGTTGGCGATGCCGGGCGGCACACGTCTTCACTGATCCTTGCGACGATGTCGTAGGTGGAGTTGGGCCTCCCCAGGCGCCTGAGGTTACCGGACATCTCTGATCCCCTTCTTGTGAACATCAGCTCGTCAGCGGCACGCAGAAGCTGCTCGGCGTCCTCTGCCGCATACGCTGCCTCGTGCTGTGTCAGGAATCGGACGTTCACGGTCTCCTGACCGGGGAGGGGCTGGAAGATGATGAGTGGGACGCCGACAGCCGCCGCCTCGGCAAGCGTGACGCCTCCTGCCTTGCTGACGAGCAGGTCAGCTGCCTGCATGTACGTGGGAATCTGGTCAGTCCAGCCGACTGCCGTGATAGTGTGCGTGGACGAACGAGCGACGGCGAGGTTGCCTATCTGACTCTGGACATCAGCGTTGTTGCCGCAGAGAGCCACGACGGTGACGGGTTCTCCAAAGGGCCTGGACGTCAGGGTGTCACATGCCTCGAGGATGTTCCCGAGGCCGAGTCCTCCTCCCATGACGACGGCCAGATGGACGTCCTGTGGGATATCCAGCATGGCACGGGCTTCCTGCCGAGAATGGTGGACGGCGAACACCGGACGGACGGGAATGCCGAAGGAGTAGATGGGCTGGCGGACACGCCGGTGGGAAGCTTGGAAGGTAGCGGTGATTTGCTCGTTGGCCGAGACGTGCCAGTTGACCCCCTTGACCATGTACAGTGTCTGCAGGACGTAGTCGGTGAAGCAGTTGATCAGCGGCGTCCCCTGCAGGCGGTGCTGTTTGACTTTTGAGAGCGCCAGTGTCGGCCAGAGGTTCGTGGAGACGATCGCGTCGGGAGCCTCCATGAGTGCCAGCTCTCGTAGTCTCCTGTAGCCGACGTTTGCGAGAAGCAGCGATGTGCGCTCCGCCTCCTTGAGGTCGAGCGTGACGGTGGCCTGGAAGGCCAGGTCATAGGCTTCCGGCAGCATCTTGATGAGTTGCAGATAGGCATCGCACATGACGAAGCGCATGGCCACGGGGACCTCGTCGAGGAAGTCGACGTAGCGCGTTTCCCAGCCTCGCTGATCGAAGACCTCTCCCAGCGCGTGTGCCGCCTGCTCATGCCCGGCGCCTACGCTGGCGTACGCAAGCAGAACCTTGTAGTCGGCCACCGTCAGGCCTCAGCCAGGGCTGAACGAAGTGGACGCGCAAGAACGGCGACCACAGCCATCTTGACGACATCGAGGGCCATGATCGGAACAAGGCCGAGGAGAGCCGCTTGGGCGGTGCCTCCTCGCAACAGGAGAACGCGCCACATCCACAGGATGCCCGGGACATAGATGAGGACGAGTGATCCTTCTGCAAGAGCCAGGTCGCGTCGCCAGGAGTCCCAGCGCCAATGCTCGGCAAGAGCGCCGACGACAATTGAGGCGAGAAGGAAGCCGACAAGGAAGCCGCCCGTCGGTCCTGAGAGGGCGACCATGCCGGAGGCTCCCCCGGCGAACACCGGCAGGCCGATCAGCCCAAGCAGCAGGTATGCCAGGACGGCAATGTACGCTGTGCTGCCGAACAGGAGCGGTGTCAGCACGACAAAGGCGCTCTGGAACGTTATCGGGACCGGGCGGAGGGGGATGCTTACGTAGGCACCGATGACCAGCAGTGCCACCATGACGGCAAGTTGCGCGACACGCCGTGTGGAGAGTTTCATGAAAGGTACCCCCTTACGACGGCTATGAATACCGACACCGTGATGGGGAAGATGTCCTCGTCGAAGGTGAACTTCGGATTGTGGGGTGGGGCAGTGAGACCCTTTGCCACGTTTCTCGTCCCGACGAAGACAAACGCCCCGGGGACCTGCTGGAGGTAGTAGGCGAAGTCCTCTCCACCCATGTTGATCTCAGGCTCGACGACGTTGCCTTCGCCGACAGCCTGCTGGAGGATGGGGCGCAGGAACGCGACGGATTCGCGGCTGTTGATGACGGGGGGATATCCGAATTCATAGTTGATTGTGGCAGTCGTACCAAGAGCTTCGGCCGTATGACTGACGATGCGGCGGAGACTGGCAGCGCCGAGTTCGGCGTCTTCGCGCGACAGTGCGCGCAGGGTGCCCGTCATGTGGACACTCTGGGGGATGATGTTGAATGCAGAGCCGCCGTCGACGGTGCCGATGGTCACCACACGCGACTCGAGAGGGTTGGTCTCGCGAGAGACGATCGTCTGGAGGGCGGTGACGATCTGGGCGGCTGCCACGATTGGGTCCGCGCCGAGGTGTGGCGCCGCGGCGTGAGTGCCCTTGCCGGTGACCGTCAGCTCGAACCGGTCGGCTTCTGCCAAGAGAGGCCCTGCGCGCAGACCGACTTTGCCAAACTCGATGGTGTTCCACAGATGTATCCCAAAGGCAAAGGTGACATCCGGGTTCTGGAGGACCCCCTCCTTGACGCATGGTTCCGCGCCGCCAGGCGAGATTTCCTCTGCTGGTTGAAAGAGCAGCTTGACCGTCCCGCCGAACTGATCCCGGTGGTCGACCATCCAGTGTGCGACGGCGAGCAATGCTCCAGTATGGCCGTCATGGCCGCAGGCGTGCATCACGCCCTTGTTCTGTGAGGCAAATGGCAGGCCAGTCTCCTCGGTCAGCCGCAGGGCGTCAATGTCGGCGCGCAGCAGGAGGACCTTGCCGTTCGCAGAACCGCGTGTTCCGCTGACAGTTGCCGTGACCCCGGTTCCTGCAATGGGTGAAGGATTCAAGCCCAGGACGAGCAAGCAATCGGTGATGTACCGCTGTGTCTCCCATTCCTCGAACGAAGGTTCCGGATGGGCGTGCAAATAGTGACGGTGCTCCGCCGCTTCTCTGGCGTACGTGTCAATGTCAAACATGTTCTCATCTGTTTCCATGGTCGTTCCTCCTGGAGCCAGCTACAACCATAGTGTAGCGGGATAGCACCGCTCGCCAAGCCACCGTGATGTGTCATGAAGAAATCGTCCTCCGCTGCGTCATTCCTGCATGTGCCTCCTGGTCTGTCATTCCCACGTATGCGGGAATCCATTCTTGCTTCAACGCATAGGTTCCCGCCTTCATGGGAACGACGAACACTCCGCCAAGAAATGGGCAAAGAGGGAGCTCACGCTCCCCCTTTGTTGACCCGGATGTGGCAGGGTTACAGCCCCGCGACAGGTTCGGACATGCCCTGCTTGAAGTAGGCATAGGCCATCTGCGGTGTGTTCTGGGCAAAACCGACGCCGCCCTGATTGTCGACGACGACGATCCCCGCCTCAGTATCCAGATAATTGCTGAGCATGTTCACGGCACCCGAGGCCGCACCCTGGGCGCCCGCCCCTGCAGGAGAACGTGGTCCGTCTTCTCCATAACCATGCGCGCCAGAGAGATGGGGTGCTGGATGTTCTTGATGCCGGCGATGGCTCCGAATCCAAGTCCAGTGCCCCAGGCAACGGCTGCGCCCGCCTCAATCTCTCCATCGAGGTTATCACTGAACCAGTGCCGGAGTTGAACAGCGGATCATCCTCCAGGACCCTGATACCAGTCTCCACAGCGTCCAGTGAGGATCCACTGCTCGCAAGAACGTCACTTCCGGAAAGGACGGCCCCACGGACCCCGGCGATGACGGCCTCTTCCTTGTCGTGGGGAACTGCGCCGACACCGCCCTGAACGATCATCGAGAACATAGTGCCTCCTCACTGAACATACTTACGTACCTTCGAAGTACATGGTATACTCAATGATTGACAATGCGGCTTCAGAAGCGACGCAAGAGCTTGCAGTCCAGGAAGATATCGGGAGGTATTGATGGAGACAGCAACGAAACTGGTCGAGATAGCGAAACGGCTGTACGAGAGGAACATGAACGCCGCCCTGGGTGGCAACGTGAGCATACGGCTGGCGGACGAGATTGCCATTACGCCAGCCAGCATCAACAAGGGGTTCATGACGGAAGACGATGTCGTCGTCGTCGACATGGAGGGCAACAAGCTGCGGGGGAATGGCAAGCCCTCGTCGGAAGGCAAGTTGCACTATCAGGTCTACAAGCTGCGTCCGGATGTGCAAGCCATCATCCACGCTCATCCTCCGTTTGCCGTCGGCTTTGCGCTGGCGCACCACGACCTGCCAGACGACATTCTGCCGGAGGCGACCATCCTGCTGGGTCGTGTTCCCTGTCTGCCGTATGTGACGCCGTCGACGATCGAACTGGCACGCGAAGTTGCCAGGGGACTTGTTCACCGCAACGCGGCGTTCATGGCGAACCATGGCGCCATCACCGTGGGCGCGGATCTGGAGGAGGCGTACAACCGCATGGAACTCCTCGAACAGACGTGTATGTCTGTGGTATATGCAAGTGTCCTCGGCGGAGTTCACCACATCCCGGAGCCAGAGATGGAGTTCTTCGTCGGCAATTTCGGGTTGAAGCGTGAGGGTTGAGCAGGGCTGGAAAATCTCCCAATGGCTGCTAAGATGCGATTGATATGAGCGGGACACGTGCCACTGGTGTCATCGAGCTGCACGAATTGCAGAGTATCCTTCAGGAACGTTCGCACCGGAAAGCGGTACAGCGGGCGGTAGAGGCGATTGCACATCTCGTGCCTTCGTGCAGCGTGACCCTGATGACCATCAGTTTGCGTGGGCGGCTGCGCATTGAGGCTTGGGTGAACATTGCCAACTCCATCATTCGCAGAGCTGAACGTAGCTTCAACCGGGAAGGCCTGCCCAAGAATCTTGCAGACATCGTCCATACGAAGAAACCAGCGATCATTGAGGACCTCACCTCGTATGCCGACTGGCGCAAGCCGGTATCCAGGACCGCTTCCTGGGCCGGCTTCCCCATCCTCCTGCATGGGCGCGTCATCGCCATCGTCAACGTCCAGACCATCGAGCAGCGGATCACCCCTGAAGTGGTCACTGCCATCGAACCAGTGGTGAGCACCATCGCACTCGTCATTCTGCGCTATGAGGAGGCGCGTGAACTGGCGGTGCGCAACCAGCACATGAACGTCCTCTATGAGATGGCGGCAGCTGGCGCGCAAGCAACCGACGAGCAGGAACTGCAAGCCCGGCTTGATCACATTCTCGAACTCATTGGTCGTGTCCTAGGGTATGGACATGCCGTCGTCTTGCTGTTTGACCCGCAACGGGAGATGTTAGTGCTCAAGGCCAATCGTGGGCGTGAAATCGGGCACGCCGGCCTAGAAATGGATGTGCATGGTCACATAGGTGTCACCGTGCACGCGTTCCTGTCGTCAAAGCCGGTTCTTATCCGTGACGCGAGGCATTGCGCCGAATTTGTCGAAGGGCTGTGGCCGGCATTGTCCGAGCTGGCGATGCCGCTGCTTGCCGGGGGGCACTGTGTCGGTGTGCTCGACCTCGAGTCGCCCAAGGTTGCGGCGTTCACGCGCTCCGACATCAGGCTGCTAACGCCGTTCACCTCCGGGCTTGCCCTGCTCATCGACAACCAGCAGAAGACAGAGCAGCTGCGCGAGCAGGCAACCCACGACGGACTGACCGGGTTCTTCAACCGCCGCATGATGGATGAAATGCTTCCCTTGGAGCTGCCGCGTACAGCCCGGTACCATCGGGATATGAGTCTGGTGATGCTGGACCTCGATGACTTCAAGGCCGTCAACGACAATCTGGGACATCAGGAGGGAGACCGCATCCTGCGGGTCTTTGCGGGCTGCATCCGCAAGATTGTGCGTTCCTCCGACCTGGTCTTCCGCTATGGCGGAGACGAGTTCCTGCTCATGTTGCCCGAGACGACGCGTGAGCAGGCCGAGCTGTTCCTGAAACGCTTGGCTGGTACCGCATGCCCAGAGCTCATCACGACGCTGGGGCGTGTGACCTTCTCGGCGGGCATCGCCAGCTGTGTCAGCGATTCCTCCGCGGAGGACCTCGTCAAGCTTGCCGACGACCGCCTGTACGAGTCCAAACGGCTTGGCAATGGACACGTCACCAGCCACTAGAGCATCTCCGTCGTTCTGACCCGTCGTTCCCGCGCACGCGGGAATCCATCCCGGGCAGTAGTACTGGGTACGCGCCTTCTCGCAGGCAGAACCCAAGGGTCGCGATGAATCCAGATGATGCAGCTCTGGTTCTTGTCCGGGGGACTGCAACCGCTATACTGACCGCATGAAGATCATGATATGCGCCCAGGGAGGAGGTCTCAAGAAGTCCTACAACAAGATGGCACAGGACGAGTACTGCCGTCGCCTGGAACACTACTGCGAGGTGAGCATCATCGACGTCGCTTCACGGCAGCTTGCCAACTATGCACGGTTCGAAGAGGGAGCCCGCGTCCTGCTGGACCCCCGTGGTCAGGAGATCACATCGCACGAACTGTCCGGGCGCCTGCAAGACCTCATGAACATGGGGACGCGGAAGCTATCGTTCTTCATTGGCGGCGCCGAGGGGTTCAACCCCACCCTGCAGACGTATATCGAGCAGAACGTCGGGGTCCGTCCCCTCTCGCCTGGCACGAGCATCCTCTCGTTCGGGAGGCTGACCCTGCCGCACGAGTTGGTACGCGTGATCCTCCTGGAGCAGCTTTACCGCGCGTTCTCCATCCTCAAGGGCGAACCGTACGACAAGTAGCCTGTATCGACTCTGATGACAGCTGTCACAATCAGCAGTTGGACTTATCCACACCCTGCAACCGGTTGCAGCGGAACCGGAACAGTTCATTAACAAATCGTCTGCAGGTCTCCGCTGACGCCCTGCCCCAACATGCTGACAGGTTATCCACAAGCTCAGACTTCGCTTTTGTGCGGCTCAGCCGTCATCTAGCCGTACTTCTACCCACTTTCCACAGGGCTGCGCCCACAGGTATGGCTGGGGATGTTGCTCAGCTGTTACGGGGTTGCCTTGAGCGGGATGTAGATGTCCATCTCCGACGAGAGACTCATGGCGTCGAACCGGCCGTCGTACAGCTCGAAGTCGGGCGTGTCGGCCAGCTCACGACCCGAAGTGGGCAGCCAGGTTCCATAGATGTAGTCGTAGGTCTGTCTAAGCGTCTCCAGAGTTCCCCGGTGCGTGAACACGGCGTAGGTGGCTTCAGGCACGGTAACGGCAACCATACCGTCGGGAACGGCTGCGCCCTTTGTCACGCCCTGCCCGGCCATATAGCGAAACACGCCCGTCTGCTTGTAGTCAGGGTCGCTGATGCAGAGGCCGAACGACTCGTCCGTGTTGACCTGATGTTGGATCTCGTCCATGCGCGGGAGGAACGACTCCCACAGCGCGGGAATCTCTTTGTTCTCATTGCGCCCGTGGTACTCCATGCCGACCACGGTGAATGCTGCCTTCGTGGCGTTGGATGGTTCCATGGTGATACCTCCCTGAAGGTGTCTGAGTCGAGCCGTGGTGAGGCGATGGATACCGAGGTACTCGAGGTGTCGACCTGATGAGCGGAACTTGCCCGGCGGCATTCCATAGGCCTTTCGGAATGCGCGCGAGAAGGCTTCCTGGCTCTCGAACCGGCCGTCGAACGCGATGTCGACGATTCGACGTTTCGTCTCCAGGAGTACGTGCGCTGCGCGGTCGAGCCTTCGCAGTCGAACGTACTCCTGGATCGTGGCTCCAGTGACCGCATGAAAGATGCGGTGGAAGTGCCACATCGACAGGCCCACCACGTCCGCGACGTCCGCGGTCGTGACGTCTTCGTCCAAGTGGTCCTCGATGTAGTCGGCAGCACGCTGTACGTCTCTCAGGTATTCCATACTTTCCTCCTCACTGCTCGCATGAGTGAGTATATGAAATAGGTTGAGGTTGTCCTGACCTGGTTTGCTACTTGTCGCGTGCCCTCAGTACCCGCCACAGGAGGAGCATCCGGAGCCGCCACAGCTGCAGGAATCTCCGCCGCAGCCACACGAGCCACCTTCACAGCCGTCGTCCCCGTCGCCGCGAGCATGGACGGTCTTCGCCAGTTGGCATTCCTCGCCGCAGTCAGGGCACGAGGCAGTCCACTTTGTGCAGGGACCGTACGTCCGGTCGATCCAGTCGGTCTTGACTCCCTCCGCCTTGAACTTCGTGTGGCACGCGTCGCAATAGAAGATACTCATGGTTCCTCCTTGATCACAGTCCTCCGGAACGGATCCGGGTGTTCAGGCTCCGGAGCAGGTGACCCCCGTGGTCAGCCCCCCAAGATCCACCATGTCGACGCACTGCCAGATGTTGCCTTCGTCGGCCTGGAGATACGAGACGAAGCCCACGCGGAACGAGAACGGCATCATCTCCCGACGGACAGCGTCCTGGGCCTCGAGCAAGCCTTCACGGCCCGTGAAGAACCCGATGGAGATGTGGGGCACGTAGTCATCCACGCGGTCGAACGCCACGTCTGGGAATGACCCCAAGATCACCTGCCTCAGCGTGAGCAGTTCGCCGTGATGAACAGTCGGCTGCAGCCAGAGCACAAGGTCGTCCATGAACGTGCCGAGTTCAGCGACGCGAATGGTGAATGGGGGGAGCTGGGCCAGCGCCTTCTGGATATGGGGGCGTGCTGGCATCCAGTCACAGACGTCGAGTTCGGGCGCAACCGCGAGCGTGACATGTGGCATGATGCGGGTCACGTGGGGATCGTACCGCCGGCGGAAGCCATCCACGTAGTCCGCTGCGTCACCTGACACTACGACCGCGACTGCTCCACCTTTGCGGAACCCTTTCCTGTCTTGTTCCATGACAGCAGTATACGAGCATTGGGCCTGCTCGCAACGAAGGGTCCGGGCGCAACCGGCGGGAGCGAAATGATGGTACAATAGGGTTGCAGGACGACTCTGAGGCACGGGAGGTAGCGCTATGGCAGTCTACATCGGCATCGTCCCACCTGTCGGGTGGGAACATGTATGGGACGAGGCAGCACGGCGTGCAAGCTACACCGGTCCGCGCCCGCAGGTCATCATGGACGCCACTGAGCTGGCTCGACACGGGGGGAACATCGGCGCATTGGTGACCAGGACTGTGACGCCGGAGCTACTGGCAGCTGCGCCTCATCTCAGGTTGGTTCAGGTTCCGTTCGCTGGGGTCGACAGCATGGATCTGACAACACTCAAGCGTGCTGGAGTGCCGCTTGCAAACTCGCACGGCAACCGTGAGGTGACCGCCGAACATGCCATCGCCCTGATGTTCGCGTTGGCACGCCGCATCATTCCCTATGACCGCGACCTTAGGCAGGGCATCTGGCACGGGTTCGCGACGATGGACGAACCGGTCGTCGGACTCTTCGGCAAGACGGTCGGCATTGCCGGTCTGGGCAACATCGGCGCTCACATCCTGCGTGTCTGCCGCGCCATGGACATGCGGGTGCTCGGCCTGAAGCGCACGCCCGGTGGGGCGTGCAGCGACCTGGTGGACCGTGCGTACGGTTCTGACGAGAAGATGGAGTTCCTGCGTGCCAGTGACTTCGTCATCGACGTCCTGCCGCTGACTGCCGAGACCGAGAAGTTCTTTGGAAGGGCGGAGTTCGAGGCGATGCGTGGGCACTGGTTCATCAACATCGGCCGCGGACGCACGGTGGACGAAAAGGCGCTCTACGACGCGCTCAAGGACGGAACGCTGGCCGGCGCAGGCATCGATCCGTGGTGGGTCTATCCGGCCTCGCCCGTGACTCGCGATGCGACGGGAGCGATGATCCCGGTGCTCCCGGCGCATCAGCCGTTCTGGGAGTTGCCAAACGTCGTGATGTCACCGCACACCGGCGGATTTGCGGACGTTTCCGTCGAGGGGCTCTGGGGTGAGTCCTTCGAGAATGCCATTCGCGCTGACCGCGGCGAGACGCCACGGAACCTGGTGGACCTTGAGAGGGGATATTAGCAATAGGCGAGCGCATCCACGACTTCCTGTCGATGCTAACCCCTGACAGCTCCGTCCTTTCCGTGCTGGGGCAGCGGTACGAAGGACGCTCCGACATCCAGCCGGCCGTGGGACCCGAGGTGGGCAAGCTGCCCGGCTTGGTGGTGCGCCTCGCGCAGACGACGCGTGTCCTGGGGCTCGGGGCGTCTATGGGCGACGGACTGGCCGTCAGCCTCAAGTTGCACAAATAGGGAGTTCGGTCGATCTCTTGTCGGCCCCGGTCCCAGGACTAGGGCCATGTTCGTTTCCGGGTCGTATGCCGTCTTGCACCATCTTGCCGAACCCCGCCTCAAAAGTGTGATAACCAAGATGAAAGCGCCTCCTCAGGAAGTGGAGGGTTGTTTGCCACTATTGTCCATAGCGTCGCGAGCAGTACCATGTGACCATGGACACGGTCACTCGCAAGTCACTGCTCTATTGTACCAGCATCGGCGGTGCTGGCGCCTATGCAGCGACGTACGTCGTCGGCTGCTCGCATGGCTGCCGCTTCCCGTGCTACGCCTTCCTCATGATGCAGCGGTTTGGCAAAGTCGCCTCGTATGAGGAATGGTGCCGGCCCCGGCTGGTCGCCAATGCGCTGCAGCTGGCACAGAAGGAGCTTCCGCGGTTGCGCGACAAGGCGCGCTATGTGCACCTCTCGTTTGCAACCGACGCCTTCATGTACCAGCATCTAGAGGTCACCGCATTGACGCTCCAGCTCATGCGCCTCATCAACTCCTATGACATCCCCGTGCATACGCTGACCAAAGGGGTCATCCCGGATGAGGCCCTGCAGCTGTCGCACCAGAACCACTTCGGCATCACCCTCGTCTCCGTCGACGAGAACTTCCGGACTCGGTACGAACCAGGCACCGCCCCTTATCCCGAGAGAATTGCGGGACTCCACCGCGCACACGACCTGGGGTTCCATTGCTTCGTCAACATCGAGCCGTATCCTCCGCCGAATATGTGGCAGCAGGACGTCGTACGCGTCCTTGAGGCCGTCGACTTCGTGGACGAGATCCGCCTGGGCCAGCTCAACCACAACGACACCGTCAAGCAGTATCCGGGGTGGCGCGCGTTCTACCACCGAACGGGCGTCACCACATGTGACTGGTGCGCAGCGCACGGGATCTGGTACGGCGGCATTGCGGCGGCCGACGGTCCCCACCATCAGCACGTGGCATCGGACCCGGGGAACCTGTTCAGTGCCTGACGCCATTTGTTGCACTTCGGGACGGTTCTAATAGTTTAACAGTCTCCAGACAGGAGAGCTCTTTGGCTGGAATCGTGCTATAACAACAGCATGCGGTGACGGGGAGGAAGCGATGACGGACGATGAGCGAACGCAATGGGAGGTCGTGGCACGCGCGCTGGAGGAAACGGGGGACTATCGTGTTGTCCGAAAACTCGACCGGGTGGAGCGGTACACCGAACGCGACGGTAAGCCGATTCAGCTGGGCTTGATCCTCGACACCGAGACGACAGGTCTCGACGCACAGGTGGATGATGTCATCGAGCTGGGTATGGTCCTGTTTGAGTACGCGCCCGCTACGGGACGCGTCTACCGCATCGTCGACACCTTCGACGAGCTGCAGGACCCAGGGCGACCTCTGCCCCCTGAAATCACAGAGCTAACTCACATCACGAACGACATGGTGCGCGGACGTGCTATCGACGCAGCCGCAGTCGAAGCATTCGTCGCCCGGGCGTCTGTGGTCATCGCGCACAACGCGGCGTTCGACCGTCCGTTCGTGGAGAAGCAGTGGGACGTGTTCACCACGAAGCCGTGGGGATGTTCCATGACGCAGGTGCACTGGCGCGACGAGGGGATCGCGACCCAGAAGCAGGAGCTCATCGCACTCTGCATGGGCTTCTTCTACGAGGCCCACCGTGCAGAGAACGACTGCCGCGCCCTCCTCCACATCCTGGCGAGTGCACTGCCTACATCAGGACAGCCTGCCCTCAAACCACTCCTCGACCACGCCATGTCCGACGACGCCCACATCTGGGCCATCGGAGCCCCCTTCGATGCCAAGGACGCCCTCAAGGCACACGGGTACCGTTGGAGCAACGGAGCAGGTGGCGAACTGAAGGCCTGGCACATCACGGTCATGGCCGACGAGCTCGACGCTGAACTCACGTTTCTCGACAACATCTACGGCGGTGACGCGCGCAGCATTGTCCGGGTGGACCGGATGTCGCCGCTCAACCGCTTCTCGGCCCGGATGTGAGCATGGAACGGCTTGTCTTCGACGTCGAGACGGTCGGGGTCCCGTGGGAGTCACTAGACCCGGGCATCCAGGAATCGCTGCTGCGTTCAGCCAAGAGTGACGAGGAGCGGCAGGACGTCCGGGACTCGTTGGGCCTGTTCCCTGTCACGGTGCAGGTCGTCTGCGTCGCCCTGTACTCGCCGGAACAGGACCACGGCGCGGTGTTCTTCCAGGCGCCGCAGGGAGGCGCCTCACAGGTGCGCGAAGAGAAGGCGGTGTTCGTTCCCTGCACGGAGAAGGAGCTACTGATACACTTCTGGGAAGCGGCCAGCAGGGCGAAGCAGGTCATCACGTTCAACGGGCGCGGTTTCGACTGCCCCTTCCTGCTGGTGCGCTCGGCGGCCAAC
>JAPLGK010000125.1 GCA_026390195.1 Caldisericota bacterium | reverse complement strand
CCAGGGAGCAACACGACACTATCGCTGACTTCGACCATGTACGTCTGGTACGACTTGGCTGAGCGAGCGCTCAGATAGCGTACGGAGGAGCAACTCGCCGGCAACATGTAGGTGGGATCATTCATGAGTGGTCATTCTCCTCAGCTCCAGCAGGGCGTTTGTCAGAACAAGTTCAGGGTTCACGTTCTGTTCTATGTGCTTCAGGCGCTCCCCCAGATGGTCCAGAAAGAGCCCGACCCTGGATTCGTCCAGCACGAAGTTCACACGGGCCAGTTCAGGTTCGGTAGAGAGTGATATGCCTGCCAGAGGGGGAACCTTTCCCCTGGCCCGCAGAACGCTGTTCATGAAAAGCGCGAGCGTCTGCAAACCCGCCGTCGCATTGTCCCGGAGACTGTTCTGACTGCCCATCCTGAGGAGGCGGCCGACGGTCTCGGAGAGGCTCACGTTCGCCTTGGCGAATTCCAGCAGGACTTGGAGGCAGGCGTCCTCGCCAGTTGCGGATGCCGCGTCCTGAAGATCCGCGGCCACCTGAGTACTCCGCTCGACCTTCACGATCTGGACCCGCGATCGAATCGTGGGTAAGACCCGCCTGCTGTTCTGAGAGAGCAGCAAAAAGACATTGCCCGGGACCGGTTCTTCGATAGTCTTGAGAACCCGGTCCGCTGCAACATCCGTGAAAAAGTCCACTCCGCGGAAAACGCTCACTTTGAGGCATCCCGACGCAGTCTTGACCGACGCATACGAGATGAACTGGTCGACGGTATCAGTTTTGAGGATGCCTGAGTCTCCAAAAATCCTGGTGTTTGCCGAACCCCCTGCGTCCACCTGTCGGCACGACGGGCACGTGTCACAGAATTCCCCCGGGCGATGGTCGCCCCGACAGTTGCCCGCCTTGGCAAGAGCTGCCGCCAACGCGAGCTTGGCGTCCTCATCTCTGCCCACGAGTAGATATGCATGTGCCAGCCTGTGAGAAACAAGAGCGGCCTCGAGACAACGAGTAGCCGGACAGTCACCGACTGCGTCACTCATCCGTTTCGCTGACACCGACTATGTCTCCCACATCATTATTTCTGGTTCTCTCACGCTCGTCTCCACCAGCCTGTCCACGTCTGCTTAGGACTGTCGGCGTCAAGTATACACGCCACTCCCCGCCTGTGCAATGAGCGAATTCCGGGCTGACAATGAACAAACGGGCCGGGAGAGTCCCGGCCCGTTTTGCATACACTTCAACGTGACTACTTCTCGATATCGGCAAGCTGCTTGTAGAGCTTCCGTTGCTCAGCGGTGAGAGTCTTAGGGACACCTATCTCAATATGAACGACGTAGTCCCCCCGGCGTCGTTCTCCGACCGCCTGAGCTCCTTTGCCACGAATCCTTACCTCGGCACCATGCTGACTTCCGGCTGGTATCGTCACGGTCTCCGTTCCGCCTTCGACGAGAGGAACCGCGATGGTCGTCCCGAGCACTGCCTTGGCAGGCGACACGCGAACCGCATAATACAGGGAACTCCCTTGTCGTTCAAACCGGGAATCATGCTGGACGGTTATGAAGAGGTACAGGTCGCCGGATCGGCCGCCATGCTTGCCGGCATCTCCTTGTCCTGCGATACGTACTTTCATGCCACTGTCGACACCTGCAGGAATCGTCACCTCTATGGTCTTGTCGGCCTTCGTAACGCCAGAACCCTTGCAGGCTGGGCATGGCGACTCTACGACCCTGCCTTCACCCCGACACGTGGGGCAGACCCCCGCAGTAACGACGCGCCCGAAGATGGTGTCTTGAACTTGACGGACCTCGCCCCTGCCATTGCAGGTGGAGCACACCTTGGGGGACGTACCTGAGGCCGCTCCAGTGCCGTGGCAGGTCGCGCACGTATCGTACCGCCTGACCTGAATTTCTTTCTTGACACCGAAAACAGCCTCTTCCAGCGTAAGAGTCATGCTGACGCTGAGGTCCCGTCCGTGTGGCGTCTCCTCGCTCTGCTGACGACCAAAACCCCCCATGAAACTGCCAAAGAGGTCTCCAATTTCAAAGCCCCCAAACGTCTGGCCGGGACCACCGCTCTGAGGAGCCCACGCCTGGCCCGCACCCGGGAATCCAGCGGGGCCAGCCTTGCCGTAGGCATCATACTGCTGTCGTTTTGCAGGATCACTCAGCGTATCGTACGCCTCATTGACGTCCGACATCTGCCTGGGTGCTTGGGGATCATCCTTGTGGAGGTCGGGATGATACTTCTTGACCAGTTCACGATAGGCCTTCTTAATATCGTCCTGGGAGGCCCCCCTGGGTACTCCCATGACATCATAGTAGTCTCGATCAGTCGCCACATCGACCCCCACTTAGAAATCCGCGCTTGACTCGAATTGGCGTTCCTATTGCTTCGGAGTCCCCTGACCCTCGACGGTCTCTCCGTCCTGCGGGGGCTGCTGAGCCCCAGATTGATTCTCCTGAGCAGCTGCCGGCCCCTGCTGGCCAGCCTGACGCTGCAAGTCCTCGGTAACCTTGGAGAACGCAGTGTTCACTTCATCGATCTTTGCTTCGATCTCCGAGGTCTTGTTGTCGCGTACCAGGCCCTCGAGTTCAGTGAGCTTCTTCTCTGCCTCTGCCTTGACGTCGGGAGAGATTTTGGCCGCGTTCTCTGTCAGCGTCTTGCGTCCACTGAATACAACCTGATCCGCACGGTTCTTGAGCTCGACTTCTTCCTTGACTTTCTTGTCCTGATCGGCGAACTGCTCCGCCTCGCGCTTCATCCGCTCGATCTCTTCATCCTTCAGTTTTGTCGCATTCTCAATGGTAATGTGCTGTTCCTTGCCAGTAGCCTTGTCCTTGGCAGTGACGTGCACGATACCGTTTGCGTCGATGTCATAGCTGACCTCAATCTGTGGTTCGCCGCGGCGGGCGGGAGCAATCCCGTCGAGGATGAAGCGTCCCAACGATATGTTGTCTTTTGCCATCGGGCGCTCGCCCTGCAGAACATGGATCTCGACCTGCGTCTGATTGTCACTCGCTGTGGTAAAGGTCTGGGTCTTGGAGATAGGCACAGCGGTATTGCGCTTGATCATCTCGGTGACAACGCCACCGAGCGTTTCAATGCCAAGCGTGAGGGGAGTGACGTCAACCAGAACCATCCCGGTCTTGACTTCGCCGCCCAAGATACCACCCTGGATCGCAGCACCCATGGCAACGCACTCCATGGGGTCAACGCCGCGCTCGGGCGTCTTGCCGAAGTAGCTCTCGACGAACTTCTGAACAATCGGCATCCTGGTCGGGCCACCGACAAGGATGATGTTGTCGATCTGCTGCGGGGTGAGACCGGCGTCGGCAACGGCACGGTTGACCGGCTCGCGGCACCTGTCGATGATGGGCTGGACCAGAGACTCGAGCTTGGCACGGGTTATGGGCATGACCAGGTGCTTTGGACCATTCGCATCTGCAGTAATGAAGGGCAGGTTGATGGTCGTCTCGAAGGTCGTCGAGAGTTCGACCTTGGCCTTTTCCACGCCTTCACGAAGGCGCTGCATAGCCATCTTGTCGACACGCAGATCGATACCGTTCTGAGTGTGGAAGTCTTCGGCAACGTAGTTCAGAAGAGCATTGTCCATATCAGTTCCGCCGAGCTGCGTGTCACCCGACGTCGACTTCACAGTGAAAACGCTTCCTCCGAAGTCCATGATGGTCACGTCCAGCGTACCGCCACCAAAGTCGAAGACCAGGATCTTGTGCTCGCCCACCGTCTTGTCAAGTCCATAGGCGAATGCTGCGGCAGTCGGCTCGTTGATCAGGCGGACAACCTCGAGCCCGGCGATTTCGCCTGCATCTTTGGTCGCCTGCCGCTGAGCGTCGTTGAAGTATGCGGGTACGGTAATGACTGCCTTGGATACCTTCTGCCCAAGGAAAGCTTCTGCGTCATTCTTGATTTTGCGAAGGATGAACCCACTGATCTGCTGCGGCGTGTAGGTCTTGCCGAAGATGCTTACCGTGTAGTCGGTCCCCATCTTTCGTTTGATAGCCTGAATCGTCGTTTCGGGGTTCAAAGCTGCCTGGCGGCGCGCCGGCTCTCCGACGAGCACCTGCCCATCTTTAGTAAACGCGACGTAGGATGGGACAGCCTTTCCTCCAATGCTGACACCTTCCGCCGCCGGCACGATCGTTGGCTTGCCGCCCACCATGACAGCTGCTGCAGAATTCGAAGTTCCAAGATCAATACCAATAATCTTCTCTTCCATATTCGACAAACCTCCTTAGTTAGAATACTTCCCAACAACCTGATCAGTCTTCACCGGTATCGCTGCTCTCAACGGTTGCCTGTAGTGCTGAGGCGACATCCACCATCGCCGGTCGCAGCAACATCTCCCCTAGCTTGTAGCCATCACGCAGGACTCTGACGATGGTATTGGCGGGCGCACCAGAATCGGTGACGACACGGGCGATTTCGCACGTTGCGGAATCATATGCATTGCCTTCCAACCCCTCCAGCCTGTGGACTCCGTTCCTCGCGAGGAACTGCTTCAGCTGCCCGAGAACAGCCTGAGAGCCCTCGAGGAGGCTCGAATCGTCCTGAGTCCCTTCACCATGCTTCACGAGCTGGTCGAGACTATCGACGACTGCAAGCAGATCAAGAAACAGCGCCAACTTGGTTCTGGCTTCGAAGGAACTCTTGTCACGCTGAAGCGTCGCCTGTTCGCGGATGCGCAGCATCTGCTCCTCATGAACGGCGCTGTTGAGACGCTCTACTTCGTGCTGCAACTCCCGTATTCTGGACCCAAGCGTTCTCAATGCCTCCCCTCCGTCACCATCCTCATGGTCGGGAGCTGAATCCAAGGGCACCTCGGGGACCGACGGAACAAGTTCCGACTCATCCTTTTCTGTGCCTCGCTCCTCACCAGCCACATACCAGCTGCTTCGGTTCATCATGTGTAGGCTCTCCGGTCAATTCTCACCATATAGGCTGCATTCAGCCTTGAACTCTCTGGATGTTAGCACTCTCAGTACAAGACTGCTAATCGTTCCATAATTGTAGTGCGAAGCATACTGGTGTCAAGCGCTCAGTCACCACAAACCGTTGATTTCTGGCGCAGTAACGTGATAATATGGAGGATTCGAATACTCGGAGGCAATCAATGTACACCGATCAGATTACAAGGAAGGAGCTCGCCAGGCTTATGGATCACACTCTCCTCAGGCCCGAGGCAACTTGCGCCGACATCGAGCGATTGTGTGCCGAAGCAGCACAGCTCGGAACGTTGGCAGTATGTGTCAACTCGTCAATGGTTGAAACCGCCTCTGC
>JAPLGK010000054.1 GCA_026390195.1 Caldisericota bacterium | reverse complement strand
TCATGCTTATGGGGTTTGGCCGAACTCTGCCCATCTGGCTCATCTCCGGGTTTCTCGGCTCACTCATCATCCCGTTTCTCAACGGCTGCAACGACGCTATCTGGCAGGCGAAGGTGCCGCACGACGTGCAGGGCAAGGTCTTTGGCACGCGCATGATGATCGCGCAGGTCTCGGTGCCCGTGGCCATGCTGACCGCTGGACCACTGGCGGACCTGGTATTCGAGCCACGGATGATGCCTGGAGGGGTCTTGGCGGGAGTGTTTGGCCGACTAGTCGGCGTCGGCCGTGGTGCCGGCATGGCTCTCATGTTTGTGCTGTTTGGTGGCGCGGCACTGCTGGCGAGTGTTGCGAGCTTCATGGTGCGTGATATCCGCGATGTGGAGGTCCTGATTCCGGACTATGCTCCACCGGACGAAGAAGCGCCCGAAGAAGCGATTTCTGTGCCTGTTGGTGCAAACGCCCACAATTGAGTCGCATGCGCAAAAACGTGACGAAGTCCGTATCGTGTCTCCAGAAGCGGTGTTGTTGGTTATGGGACGTTTCAACGTGGTCGCGCGCGGGGGCTTGACATCTTTCATGAAACTTGTTTTGTTGTAGAGTATTGGCATCAAGGCTTGGCGTCAACGTGAACATCAACATCAATCTAAACAAAGGAGATGGCAATGGCTGAAACGACAAAGAAGTCTGCAGTAACAGTAAAGAAGGTCGTCGCTGCTGCACCGAAGAAGGCAGTGAAGAAGGGTGGGCCAGTCGTCAAGAAGACAGTTGTCAAGGCTGCCGTGAAGCCCGTAGCCAAGAAGGCGGTCGTCAAGAAACCCGTAGCAAAGAAGCTGGTCGTCAAGAAACCCGTAGCCAAGAAGGCGGTCGTCAAGAAACCCGTAGCCAAGAAGTAGTATACTGAAACGAGAACTGTCCTCGCTGCGTCCGCACACTGCTGACGCAGCGAGGTTGTTTCTCTGAGACGGTCGCCGCGCTCGTGGACGGCGCTCGCACAGGAATTGGCAGGCAGCCCGAACCTGGGCTTGGAGCCCACGATTCGACGCCGCACCAGGAACACCTGGTGCGGTTTGTCATTCCAGATCACGCAAGCAGGCCTGTTCGTTTTCGCGTTTCTGAGAGCTGACTGCAAGCAGGATCAGCCGCGCAGCTGATCGGCTTTGTTGATCACGCAGCTACGGCCTTCGTCTCAGTGGAAAGACCAAAACCAGCCTGGCCCGCGCTCGCGGTCGATCTGTTGTTCCTGGTAGGGGTCCGCCGCCAATTCAACCTGTCCCTCGAATCGGTACCGGTTCTTCTCTGGTGCCGCAAACAGGTAGACCTTCACCCCATTCTTGGGCGAGCTCACAAGTGTCCAATTCTGGCCAGTCTTCCCAGACACTGGTCTGCATGAGACAGAAGGAGCAGTGCATCTGTATCAAGCTCAACGTGGGGCGACAGTGGGGCGGGAGTGAATGCCATATGCCTTGACGCACCGCTCCCAATGGGTGTCAGACGCCTTGGACTGTCCCGCGTGAACCTGGTTGGATCCATCCAACCACCTCGTTGTGTATGAAGGCACAATTCGTCGTTCTGAAATGATGCCTCATCTGAGAAGAATACAATTCTCACCGTGTTCACCCCGGTCCCTTGAGTTTGCATTCTGCGAACTACACTGAATAGGAAGGGGCATCTGCTGAGATTGTCTGGAGGCACTGATGGATGAGCTGCTTGTTTGGCTTCTGGAGGGGCCGTCGTGGGTACGGTACCGGGCGCTGGTGGACCTGGCGCGCGAGCCGGAATCGTTACCTGACGTTCAGGCGGCTCGAAGCGAGATGCTCGTTAACCCGCAGGTCGCCGGACTTGTACGGGAGTTGCAGGGATGGCCGGGAGTCGTCCTCAATAGCCACAAGTCAGCCGGGCAGCTATACCACAAGCTGAGATTTGCGGCGGACCTCGGCCTGCGCTGGGATGATCCGGGGATGCCTGAGGTGGTGCGTGCCGCCATGGCACATCAGTCGGAGCAGGGGCCGTTCCAGTTGTCCATGGCTGTGTCCGTGGCGCACGGTGGAACTGGACACGAGGATCGGGGATGGGCGCTGTGCGACGCCCCGGTCATCGTGGGCACGCTCTGTGAGCTGGGACTGTCCGGTGAACCCACCGTACGCCGTGCTGTCGACTCCATTGCGGGGCTGGCGCGAGAC
>JAPLGK010000115.1 GCA_026390195.1 Caldisericota bacterium | reverse complement strand
AGAGCGCGGGCAATTTCCAGCCGGCGCTGGGCCCCGTAGGGGAGGGAACCCGAGACGTCGTCGGCATGTCCCTCCAGGTGGAACAGGCGCAGGAGGTCGATGGCGTAGTCGTCGACAAGTTGCTCGCCCTGCCAGTACTTGCGTGTGTGCAGGAACGCATCGGTGTTGCCATAGGACATACGGAAGTGATAGGCGATCTTGATGTTGTCGATAACGCTGGACTTGCTGAACAGGCGGATGGTCTGAAACGTGCGGGCGATTCCTGCCCGGGTGATCTGGTAGGTTTTCCTGCCCACGATGTTCTGCCCGTCGAAGACGATGGTGCCCTTGGTCGGTGTATAGACGCCGGTGATCACGTTAAAGACAGTCGTCTTGCCAGCGCCGTTGGGTCCGATGAGGCCGACGATCTCGCCGTGCTCCAGCCGGATGTTGAAATCGGAAATGGCGCGCAGGCCGCCGAAGAACTGTGTGAGATGTTGAACGTCGAGGACAGCCATTATGCGCTCACCCCCTTCCTCTGACGCTGGGGAATGAGCATGAAGCTGAATTCCTTGAGGCCCATGATGCCTTCCGTCCGGAAGATCATAGTCAGGATGAGGATCAGCGGGTAGATGACCATACGCCATGACTGCAGGCTGCGCAGCAGTTCGGGCAGGAGCGTGAAGACAGCCGGGCCGACTATGGCGCCGCTGATTGATGTGGAGCCGCCGACGTACAGATAGATAAGATACTCCAGCGACTTCACGAAACTGAAGTTGTCCGGGTGGATGAACTGCAGCAGGTGCGCGAAGACACCGCCCGAGACTCCAGCGAAGAAGGCCGAGAAGACGAACACAAACACTTTCTGCCGTGTTGTGTCGATACCCGTGGATTCAGCGGCGATCTCGGAGTCGCGGACCGCCTTCATGGAGCGTCCATGCGACGAGAACAGGTAGTTGCGCATGAGAACGACGCTCACGATTGCGAACACGAAAACGACCTCCAGCGTCGTGAACTTGGTGATGCCGCCCAAGCCACGGGGACCACCCAAGACGTCAGTGACACGGATGACCGTTCGGATGAGTTCGTTGGCCGACAGTGTCACGATAGCCAGGTAGTCGCCCTTGAGACGCAGCGATGGCGCGCCGACAAGATAGCCTGCTCCTGCAGCCAGCAACCCCCCCGCAAGAATGGCGGCAATGAAGATCGGATACCCGACCCATGGATTGGCTGTACTCGTATGCAACCATACCGTCGTAATCATGACTGACGTATAAGCGCCGACAGCCATGAAACCAGCGTGTCCGATGGAGAACTGGCCGGTGAAACCGTTCACCATACCCAGGCTGACGGTCATGACGATGTTGATGCTGGCCAGCACGATGAGCTGGATGTAGTATGCATTCAGGATGCCTGACAGATTCAGGACCTTGATGATGGCATAGACCAGCACAAATGCAATGACTGTGGCTATGGTGCGGTGTGCACGGAGAAAAGTCATGTCAGACCTTCTCCGGCATGAACTTGCCCAGCAGGCCGCTTGGTCGAACAAGCAGGATACCAATAAGGATGGCGAACGCGATGCCGTACCCCAGGTTGGAGTTGACCGACGTCGCAAACGCCTCCGAGATGCCCATGATGTAAGCGCCCAGTACGGCGCCGGGGATGTTGCCGATGCCACCAAGGACTGCTGCGATGAAGGCTTTGAGCCCTGGCCAGGTTCCCAGGAACGGGGATGCCAGCATACCGTAGGTCGTGCCGTACAAGATGCCGCCGGCGCCTGCCAGTGCCGGACCCACGATAAAGGCCGTGCTGATGACGACGTCGATGTTGATGCCCATGAGGCTGGCTGTCGGCTTGTCGAATGCCACTGCGCGCATCTGCTTGCCGACGAGGGTCTTGTTGACGAACCAGAACAGCAGGACCATCAGGATGACGGAAACGCCGACGTCGAGCAGCAGCACGTTGGAAATGATGAGGCCGAGGTTGCCGGGGATGGCAATCTGTCTGGTTACGATGAGGTCGGGGAACTTGCGGAACGTCGGGCCGAAGACGAAGGGCAGCGCGCAGAAGTTCTCCAGGAATAGCGAAACACCAAGCGCGGTGATTAGTGCCGAAAGGCGGGACTTGTAGCGCAGCGGGCGATACGCAAGTTTCTCCATGACGAAGCCAAGCAGGCCGGTAATGAGCATGGCTGCGATGATCGTCGGGATGAAGGCGCCCCCGAAGACGTTGGCCAATTTCGGGGCAAGGAAGAATCCCATGTAAGCGCCAAACATGAAAATGTCGGCATGAGCGAAATTGATGAGGCGCACGATGCCATATACCATTGTATAGCCCAGGGCAATCAGAGCATAGATACTGCCTATCTGAATGCCGTTGATGAGTTGCTGCAGGAACTGACCCATGTTTTCTCCTCCAACAGGGAGCGCAGCGGGGAGTACCTGGTCCTCGCTGCGCTGAGATGCTTGCTAGGCTACGGGTTGACGCTTGTCAGGTACGTCTGCTGGCCGTTTACGATCTTGATGATGACGGCCGACTTGATCGGGTCCCGGTTTTCGTCGAACTTGTAGGCACCGGAGATGCCGACGAAACTGGTGTTCTTCATGGCATCCCTGATGTCCGAGCCCTTGATTGAACCGGCAGTCTTGAAGGCGTCGAGGAACAGTCCTGCAGCGTCATACGCAAGAGCAGCGAGTGCGTCGGGCGCATCCCCGTACTTGGTCGTGTATTTTGCGACGAAAGCCTGGACTTTGGGGCTCTTGTCGTCCTTGGAGAAGTGGTTGGAGAAGACGCCACCCTCGACAGCCGCGCCACCTATCTTGACGAGGTCAGATGAGTCCCAGCCATCGCCACCCCCGGCGGGGACGTTCAGACCCATCTCGCGTGCCTGCTTGAGGATGAGTGCAGCCGAGCCGTAGTAGTTGGGCAGATACAGGAACTCGGGCTTGGTAGCCTTGATTACGGTCAGCTGAGCCTTGTAGTCGACCGTTTTCTCCTCGTCGGTGAATGCTTCGTAGGCGACGACTTTGCCGCCATTTTTCTCAAAACCCGCCTTGAAGAACTCGGCAAGACCCTTGTTGTAGTCGTTGCCGTTGTCGTACAGCACTGCAGCCGTCTTGACCTTCAGTGTGTTCCACGCGTAGTTTGCCATCACGGTTCCCTGGAATGGGTCGATGAAGCAGGCGCGGAAGATGTAGTCACCGACCAGCGTGACCTTCGTATTGGTGGACGTTGGCGAGATTTCTGGGACGCCGGCAGACTGCGCGATAGGCGCGACAGCCAAGCTGACCTTGCTC
>JAPLGK010000119.1 GCA_026390195.1 Caldisericota bacterium | reverse complement strand
CCCTTCCACATCGACTCCACGCCCTCGACGGACAAGCAGGCGTGGACGATGAGAGATTCCAGTGCGGCGTCTGTGATCAGGACTTTGTCCATAAGCCTACTTGACCCTCTCGAGGTACTCTCCGCTGCGCGTGTCGATGCGGACCTTGTCGCCTCCATTGACGAACAGCGGAACCAGGAGCGAGAACCCGGTCTCGATTTCCGCGGTCTTGTTGGCGCCCGTAGCGGTATCGCCCTTGATACCCGGCTCAGTGTGCGTGATGGTCGCCTCGATGAACGTGGGCAGCTCGACGCTTACCGGCTTCTCCAGGAAGTAGACGACATCGACCACGATGTTCTCGATGAGGTAGTTGACGGCGTCGCCAAGGTCATTCTCGGTCAGTCCGATCTGCTCGTATGTCTGGGAGTCCATGAAGGTGTAGATGCCGTCGACGTCATACAGGTACTGCATCTTCTTGTGCTCAAGGTATGCGCTCTTGACCTTCTCGTCGGGGCGGAAGGTCTGCTCGACGATATTGCCGGTCATCAGGTTCTTCATCTTGAGACGGACAAATGGAGAGCCCTTGCCGGGCTTGATGTGGGTAAACTGGATGACGGCAAACGCCTGACCGTCTATCTCAAACGTAACACCGGTGCGCAATTCATTGGCGGAAATCAACGTCTAACCTCCTGGTACTGGGCTGTCAACCGCGGCTATTGTACACGCCAACCAGCGTTGCGTCAAGCGTTCATGCCCCTAGCACCGCCACACTCTGGGGCACTCAGGGGAGAACCAGTTCCTTGGGCAGCTCCGTCAATGACTCGAACCCAGCCGCTGTCACGATGACCGAGTCTTCGATACGCATGCCGTAGCGTCCGGGCAGGTAAATCCCCGGTTCACAGGTGACGACCTGCCCCGGTTCGAGCACCGTGTCGGTCCCCTGGGAAAGGCGAGGCGCCTCATGAATCTCGAGCCCCAAGCCATGTCCCAGGCCATGCGTGAAGTACTGCGCCAGCCCACTCTCGCCGAGATTGCCTCTCACGGCGGTGTCGACGGAACGGGAGCTCACGCCCGCCTTGATGCAGTCAAGACCAAACTGCTGTGCTCCACGCAGTTTTGCATAGACGTCCAACACGTCGGCGGGCTGTTCGCCGAGTGCCACCGTCCTGGTACAATCACTCATGTACCCCTCGTAGTTCACGCCGAAGTCGATGACGATGACCTCGCCGCTCCGGATGACCTTGCCGGAAGCGATCCCATGCGGCAGCGCCCCACGAGCGCCCGACCCTACGATGGTCGGAAAACTGGTGCCTTGAGCCCCTGCCTTGCGCATTTCGTACTCCAGCAGAGCGGCCACGTCGTTCTCAGTCATGCCGGCCTTCAACTGGCCGATCATCGCTTTGAACGCCTTGTCCGCGACACGCCCTGCAGCACGCATCATGTCCTGTTCGCCGCCATCCTTGACGATGCGCATGCTTTCGACCACGTTCTCGGTCGGAACCATGGTGACCGACGGAAACGCAGCGCGCATCTCCTCCGCCTGTGCGAAGGACACGCGTTCTTTCTCGAACCCGAGCCAATGAGCATGGCCTGCAACAAGCAGGTTCGCAATCGACTTGCTGAAGTGCCCGGCGCACAGGGTGACGTCCAGCCAGGGGCACTCTTCGTGCGCCTGCGTGGCGAACCGGCCGTCGACGACAAGATGCACGCCGTCGCGGAGCGCGAGGAGGTACCCCTCTTCGCCCGTGAAACCAGTAAGATAGCGCATGCTGGGCGCCGCAAGCGTGAAGAAGGCGTCCACGTTCGCGCCGGCCATGCGCTCTTGCAGTAGTTCAATCCTGTGTTCGTAGCACGAGTTTTCCATGGTTCATCTCCTCGTGCCTGTGCTATTCGAATGGATTGGTCTTTCCTGTCTCTGCGGGGATCGGTTGAGTCGTCAGGGTCAGGAACGTCTGCCTCGTCTTGAGCTGAGTGTTGACCACGTCCAGGTTCGTGTGCTGAGCCACCTGGAACACTTGAGGCGTGGTAGGTGTGGTAAGTGTCTTCCCCATGCGAGGTATGAAGTAGAAATTCCAGACGGAGAAACCTGCCAGCAGGACCACAATAAAGATCCACGTCCCCGCCGAAATCTTGACTCTGGGCTGCTTCCGCGGACGCGGCGCGACCTTCTTACCTGCCGGAACCGTCTGAACCTTGGTCTTTGCTACTGCTTTCTGTGCCATCACACGCCTCCTATTGCAGCTCTTCCGGCTGAGGAGCCGGCGC
>JAPLGK010000001.1 GCA_026390195.1 Caldisericota bacterium | reverse complement strand
GTTCAACAATACGCGCTGGTACAAGCCCGTCGCGATCAAGACTCTCGAATTGGCGAGAGAAGTAGTCATCCCACCCAAGTGTTGCCAGATGCATCTCTTCTACCTCCGATGTGGTCATGGATCATGGGGTACGTGGCAAACCACGCACGGATTGCGGAGAGGGCGCTCGAGGAGTTGTACTGACAACGATTAGACTCCGGCAGACCTGCCGGACACGGGACAGACTCTGTTGACGCTGATCAGGTCAGGAGTTCAGTCGGTAGCGGGCCAGGAGGCACCCCCTGTAGCACGCACTTCTTCATTGGTGGTCATTGAGGTTCCTCCCTTCTGGCCATTGGCCAATGTCTGGTCCGACGGTGATTCTACATAAGTGCGGGAACTTGTCAAGTAGAGTCGGTCCATTCCCATCCGGGGCGGGACGCTGAGCCTGCCGCGGCATTCCGCGTATACTGTTGGGGTGCGCCCCGAGAGGACGCGTGGAGGAAGATGTGCCCTTTGCCCTGACCGCTGTCCTGTTTGGCCTCATCGTCTTGGCGACCCATTTCGTCCAGGGGATCACCGGCTTCGGCTGCGCCGTGCTGGCCATGCCGTTCTGTATCCTCCTGACCGACATCGACACGGCTCGCCCCGTCCTGACCGTCCTGGCCCTTGTCCTGGACGTCTACCTCCTGGTCGTCTCGTGGAATCACATCGACTGGCGGCAGTACCTGCGCATCCTTGCATTTGTCCTGCCCGGACTTCCCATCGGCATGGTCGCCTACAACGTCCTGCCGCGCATCACACTGATGCATATCCTCGCCATCTTCATGGTCGTCGTCGGCATCCAGGGACTGGTCACACAGTTCCGGCCGGGCAGAGGTACGCCACGAATATGGCCTGCGTGGCTTCTCTACAGCTTGCTCTTCATCGGGGGCGCCGTGCAGGGGGCGTTCACGTCGGGCGGTCCGCCCGTCATCATCTACGCGACCCAGAAGCTGAAGGACAAGGCTTCGTTCCGCGCCACGCTGGTCGCCATCTGGGCGACACTCAACGTGTTCATCATTGCAGATATCGTCATACGCCACAAGCTGGCCGGCGTGCCAGGGAGACTTGTCCTGACGTCTCTGCCGTTCCTTGCGCTCGGCGCGCTGCTGGGAGACATCGCGCATCACCGCATCAGCGGTGAACGCTTCACGCAGCTCATCTACGCAATACTGCTCATCTCGGCAGTCTTCATGGTGCTGTAGAATACGCTGACAGGAGGATGTCGACATGCCCGAACTGCCCGAAGTTGCCAACCTAGCACGGCAAATGGACCGAGAACTCCGAGGCAGGCGCGTGGCCGAGGTCGAGGTTGTCCAGCCCAAGTGTCTGAACGTACCACCCGAGCAGTTCGGGCGACTGCTCGTCCATACACAAGGGAACCATGTGACGTCCAGGGGAAAATGGATCTTCATGGACCTTGAGCCGGGAGCGACTCTCCTGCTTAACCTCGGCATGGGCGGAGAAGCCTTCTTCCACAGGGAGGGTGAGTCCTTGCCCGGGAACCGCCAGTTGGCCGTCCTCTTCGAAGACGGCTGTGCCTTCAGCCAGCACTTCTGGTGGTTCGGCTACGTCCATGCGGTCAAAACCGCTGACCTGGCCTCCCATGCCATGACATCCTCGCTGGGTCTTGACCCGCTGGACGACGGCGAGTTCACCGTGGGCACGTTCGAGAAGCTGCTGGAAGAGAAGAAACGGAGCGCGATCAAGACGGTTCTGATGGACCAGAAGAACATTGCGGGCATCGGCAACGTCTACATCCAGGACATCCTGTTCGCCGCCGGACTGCATCCTCTGCGCAAGGCCGCCGACGTCACCGTGTCCGAGCGTCGCGTGCTTTCCGATGTCATCCGTTCCCAACTACGGAACGCTCTCCAGCTGGGTGGCCTGGCATACGAGAAGGACCTGTACAACCAGCCGGGATGCTTCAAGGACTTCCTGGTCGGCTACCGCGAAGGCAAGCCGTGCCCTGTGTGTGGAACGGTCGTCCAGAAGATCCGGACCGGCAGCACAGCATCCTTCATCTGCCCGCACTGCCAAACGTAGCATGACGTCTAGTAAGGTACCACCTAACCGATGAACCGCAGTACGTTGGGGCGCTGCGTCGTACCCGGCACCGGTGTTTGCGCCGAGCCGCCCCAAGCCTCTCCTGCAGAGACTTGCACTGCTGCTCGCAAAGAAGTGGGAGACGGCGGTTTGACGTTGTCTCCAAGACAGGGTTTACGCAGGCCTGCAGCGAAATCAGCCTGCGGCTAGTTCATTTCGTCGCCCACGACACGCCCGTCGAAGATACGGATCACTCGCTCTGCCTGCGCCCCGATGGCATCGTCGTGGGTCACGTAGATAATCGTCTTGCCAGCGCCATGGAGCTCCTTCAGGACGTCGACGACCTCCCGGGCGCCCGCGGAATTCAGGTTTCCCGTCGGCTCGTCGGCAAGAATAACCGACGGATCCATCATCATGGCTCGTGCGATCGCGACGCGTTGCTGCTCACCGCCGGACATTTCGACCGGACGGTTGTTCATCCGTTCTCTGAGGCCGACGCGGTCCAGCAGGTCCTGCGCCTTGCTTCTTCCGCCCCTGACCGACCTGGTAGCATAGGAACACGGAAGCAAGACGTTCTCGAGAGCACTCATCTGCGGCAACAGATTGTACGCCTGGAACACGAAGCCCATGTCACGATTGCGTATGGCAGCAAGATCGTTGGACTG
>JAPLGK010000153.1 GCA_026390195.1 Caldisericota bacterium | reverse complement strand
GCGAAAGCAGGCGCCCAGCGACTTCCAGAAGCTGAACTGTTCCTCTTCCTGCTGGAAGTGGTTTTCCTTGTAGAAGAAGGTGCTGGCATAGATGACCACCGCCATGAGGACCCCAAGACCGATCATGATAAGTCGGTAGGGGGTGGCATCCTGGCCGGGTCCCGGCTGGATGAGCCCCATGGCGATAGGGAATGCAGTGGAAATGAGGCTGAACCCGATCTTCCAGATGAAGATGCTGCTCCGAGCCTTGTTGGAGACTGCCATTTCGTACGGCATGATGTAGACGGCAGTTGCAATAGCCGTGTAGAGAGTATCGAACAGAAACATGCCGACCAGCATCTGGATAAACAGCGCCGTCTGGTTGCCTTTGAACCCAGGCACGACAATCCAGAAGATTGCAAAGGCGGCCGCATACAGGGGTGCCCCATACCGGATGTAGGGAATACGGCGTCCGAGTCTGCTCCTGGTCCGGTCACTGATGTACCCGAACAGTGGGTCGTTGAAGGCGTTCCAGATGCCGAAGAGCAGCCACACGATGGAGGCAAGGCGTGGGGCCAGCCCCATGACGCGCGTGAAGTAGTAGGTCAGTGCTGCGCCTTCGGCGATGGAACAGAGGATAGCCGCCCCACCGTCAGCTGCTGACACCCAGATGCGGCTGTGGAAAGGGACAGACTCTTCGTGAAGCGCTTCCCCCGATGTCGGTCCTGGGACTTCTCCAGCGATTCTTGTGCCCTCGAGCCCCGGCTGGTCATTCCTTTCGTTTTTCATATCGGCCCTCCGCTTTCAGGTCCTGCTAGACCCCTAAGATATGGTCAGTATAGCGGCAACAGGCTGGTTGCAAATTGTCCTCTTTGTCGGATTATTTGTGTAGGAACTGTTTCGAGAGGGGGTGATGAATGCAATGTTCATGGATAAGAGAACTCAACGTCTGAGACGAACCGGCGTCCTCGTGTTAGTACTTCTTGCAGTGGTTCTCTCAACCTCCTGCAAAAGGAAGACGCCAACCAATTTGGGTCAGACAGGCTCAACGCCCTATGGTACTGCAGTCACCTGGGGACCGCTCAAGCTTTCCAGGGGATACGTAGGAGACTTCCGCCTTGAGGGGGATATCGGAGTGGGTTCTGTCGAATATGACCCAGGCACTTCTACTGAAGGCACATACCTATACGCTCTTGATACTTCCAGCGGAAATCTCATTGGAGACGCAAGTGTCTCTGGCAGTATCTATGCGACTGACATTGGTGAAAGGTACGTCTTCGTCTGGGTCAAAGATAGAATCAGTGTCTATGACTTGAAGAAGCAGTTTGCCTTCGTGCGGACGATTCCAACGGGAGCTCCTCAATGGGTGATGAACCTCGGCGACTTCTTGTACGTCGAGGTTCGGAACGCACCCGACTACCTTATCGACAAGAGGACGCTGAAAGAGAGGGACTTGAACGTATCGGATGACAACTACATATACAAACTCCTTTACCCTGACTGCATTATTGAAGACCCTTCTCTTGACCCTACCGGGCAAGGGGATCCTGCGATCTACAGCTTGGAGACGGGCAAGGTCCTGGGACACGTGCCCAGCAGCTATCTTGGGGGCAAGATCTTCGCCTGGGATTTGCAGAAGAACCTGATCTTCTGCACTGATAGAGACAAGCTTGTCGTCTATGACTTCTCGCAGAACAGAGTCGTCTCCGAGATCCTGCTCACGACTTCCGAAACCTATGCCATAGTCGCAGACTCCAACGACAACCCGAGGCCCTATCTCGGCAGCGGAGACCGCCTCCATGTCACCAGCAACGCCTCTTCGCTGACGGACGACTCCTACTTCTTCAACGGGAAGAAATATGCGTATGTCGTGGGCACTTCCGGGCAGGTCGTTGCTGAGGAGGCTGGTTCGGAGATTCTTGGGAGCTTCGGAGACTATGCCTTCTCCAGGAAGGGGGATTCCATATTCCCAAGCGACACTGCTGGCAACGCCTTGTGGACCAAGAAACGGCCCGAAGAGCCCTTCTTTGGGCGAGGTCCATACTTCACGGACGATGCCATTGTCTGGTTGTGTGAGTCGGGCGGTCTGCAGAACCATGGCGACGGGATCTACCAATGGAGTTACGAAACAGGCTCGTTCCTTAACTACACGGAATTCACCGGCTACGAAGCCCAGGTCCTCTCCTCTGAACCGTTGATTATTGCCATGCGAAGTGAGAAGGGAGGCGTTGGCGCGGGCTGGTACCTGGTGTGCTACAAGCCGTCGAAGCTTCCGTTCAACTGGATACCCGACTTTTCTATAGACTACAGCCCTGACCAGGTCTACTCTTCAACCACAGACACGAAGTTAACCTGCACGGTCAAGAATGTGCCCGCCGAATTTGGGCCGAACGACATCTCATATGCCTGGGACTTCGGGGATGGAACAACGGGGACTGGCAATGGAATCGTCCACCGGTTCGCGAAGGATGGCAGCTACAACGTGACCGTTTCCGTGAAATTCGGCAACTCCGTGGATGGCCTCAGCAAGTCGCTGCAGATTGCAGTGCTCAAGTCTCCCAGTATTCGACTGGTGGCAACCCCAGAGTTCTATGTCGCAGATGGCCTGACGTACAGGCTTGAGTACAAGACCGACAATCCCGGCGCGTTTGGAAACGTCCAATGGAATTTCGGGGACGGGAAGACGAGCAACCTGCAAAACGTCCAGCACACCTACAAGCTTGGGAACTACACGGCAGAGGCCACCGTGACGAACACGGACAAGAGTCAATCGTGGCATGCAGAGGTTGCCGTCAGCGCAAGGTACCCGCAGTTCTCCACAAACGCCTCCCCACTCGACGGAACGTCTGCACTTGAAGTAGGCTTCACGTGCAGCCATGTGGACACAGATCTGCCGGACGCAGGCCTCATCTACACATGGAAGATGGGCTCAGAGATTCTGAGCGACAAGAGCTCCTTCGATTGGACGTTCGTCAATCCCGGGACCTATCGGGTAGCCCTTGAGGTTGCAGCTCCGGACTCCAAACACTTGGCCACTAGAACCTTCACGATGAACGTCTACCAGCCGAACCTCACCTTCTCAGACGCAGGAAGGAAGATCCAAACCAACTCCTCCATGTTTGTAGACAAGAAGTACGACGTAGATGAGGACGGAATCAACCAAGCCTGGGAGGAAGAAGCCATGGTCCAGGCCAACCCATACTTTGAGCTCGACAACATGGAAGAGTGGTTGGACCATCGGGACACAGACAAGGTCGTCAATTTCGTGAGGATTACCCCCTACACGACCAAGTCAAACGAGAGATACGTCCTGTTCATCTATGCCATTGCCTGGAGCAGGGACTACGGGAGATATGGTTCAAATCTTCCATTTGTGGGGGCAGTTGGCGGAGTCAAGTCTCACAATGGGGACGTTGAGAAGGTGATCATGGCCTGGAAGGTCATCGACGACCGGAATCTTGAGTTGAAATATGTCTATACTTCTGCGCACGGAAGCGAGTCGACAAGCCATTCAGCAGTCTGGAATGCCACTGGTTCAACTGAGACCAAGGGGAAGACGCTCCACTATGAATCTGGCAAGACGGATGACGACATCATGCGGGCAACCCTTGAGTTCCAGGACAACGCTCTCAAACTGCAGGCGTCTGGAGGAAAGCACGCGATCTACCCGACTGCCGCATGTGGCAACGGTGTGACTCTCATCTGGCCGGCTTTTGGGGAAGACTGTGGTAGCGGCGGAACGTACCAGTTCGCCTGCTACAACGCAGGAGAGCCAAGCGTGCATCTGATCGATGACATCAGCAACATCTTCCCAAACGAGAGGGTGTGGTCAGGCAACACCAAGAATCCCTCCAGATTCTGCGGGGGGCTTGAGTGCAACGATGACGGGGGACCAGGGCCCATCGGCAGTTCTCTCAAGACGATCAACGATACGCTGACGAATAGGCTGGAAGCCATTCCAGCCCAGCACGCTCCATGACATCACTTCTTCTCCGGGACTAGGGGGAGGGGGAACGATGAGAGTTGTCACGCTTGACAACTGGCGCAAAGCCCGAGTCATTGTCATGGATGGGGTGTGGGGTAGCTCGAAGATTCGGTCTCTGGACTGGGCGGTCGGCGAGATGGTTGTTGTGCTGGTAACCCGAGAAGGAGTCGTCACCGGGAACGTCTCAGGTTCCAGGTTCAAATCCGATCTCACAGCTTGGGACAACGACGTCCATGAGTGGCATGTTCCACTCGCAGGAATAGCGCTCGTGGAAGGTGTAGCAGGGCAACGTCTGAATACCGACGTCAGAGATGTCTTGAGGCACTGCTATGGGGAGCAGGTCTACTTTCGTGTCCTTCTGCATGGGATGAGGCTCGGCGATGAACCGGAGGGCCGCATTCGCGAGCTGCTGCGGAGTCCGGCAAGCGCGGGGTAGCCTGAGAACGCGCACGTTGGTGGACCTGAGCGATAGCATTGGAGAGTCAACGGGGCTCAGTCGCGATGCTCTGTTTTCGAGTCAAGGGGACAGGGCACTGGTTTCGAGACGTTGGGAGAGCTCGCTTGGACATGCACCTTACAGGAAACAAGCTTTGCACCAAGAATTGGGGTGGGTCTTCCACGATGAGACTTGGCACCTGAGTACTGTTCTTTCTTCGACTTCAATGCATGCCATCCTCACCGTGCTGTGATAAGGATCCCTCCGAATCCAGTTGCGAGAACGAACAATGGGCGGAGCGGCAGCTTGCCAGGATTCAACTTCCAGATCGGTGAACACTGACTTCCTGGCCATCTCCGTGCCTTGCGGAAACACGTCTGACCCATCCAGTAGGGGAGTTGGTGGAGTTCCAAGGTGATGCTGGAAACGCAGTATTGATGAGTGTGGTGAAGATAGGGGGAGGGAACCACGCCGCCGCGTAGCTTCCATCGAGGCCCGAAAGTGCGGTGATTGGCGCTCTTGCAGACGCGTTGCTCTGGGTTCGGTCTCCCGGTACTTAGTAGGGTTCTGCGTACAGCGTTCTTGTTCGTGAACTTGCACAGCCTTGCCTGATGCCTCAGCGGGAAGCGGCCAACGTCGGCTGCAACCCGGTGGTAGCCCACTGATTGGCTGAATAATGCGTCTTGCGCAAGACTTCTCTTCAGACAAGCGCCTGTTCGAGCAATTCGGCGTATTTGTCCGGGTTAAAGAGCACTGCAGCGTGCCCCATATTGCCCATGTCAAGTATTTCCACGGCGCGACCAAACAGCTTTTCATAACGGGGAAAGTCCTTCTTGCTCTGGGTCGGGTCGTTTTCAGCGCTGAGCACAATGATGCGACCTGTCCAGTCTTGACAAGCGGCGGGAGTGACGACTCCCTTCCGGATCAAATCGGCAACAACGGCAAAATGCGACACGACATCAGCACGAGATAGATCGTTTTGCATAACGTCGTTGATGGCTTCCAACCATTGGACGCGCTCAGCTTCGGGCAGGATGATGGCCTTGAGTAATCCGCCGATCAGCATGTTCTTGACTGTCTTTTCGGGCAGGAGGCGTACCAGTGCAATGATGGCATACTCCACAGGCAACCAGCCTTTGCCGTAATCTGCCGGACCGGTGCTGGAAAGGATGAGCCGTTCGACAGCCTTGGTCTTGCGCGCCAGATATGCCTGTGCCAGCAATCCGCCATAGGACTGACCTCCAAGCGCAAAGGTGTCAATGCCTTCGGTTTGCATGATGGTGTCAAAGGCAGTGATAAACTCGTCAATCGTCTGCACAGGTGGGTAATCAGGAGCGATGACCGTATGGCGCGTGGCAAGCCTTTCCATGAAGGCGAATCCGAGCGCAGCCCGGCGCAGCCCGCCAGTGAGCCAGAGGATGGGTGCACCCGCCCCGAGGCGGTAGTAGCGCCAAGCTGTGTTGTTGACGATGACTCCCTTCCCAAATCGATTAGAGAAATGGTTCACATTCTCCAAGATGGTCATCACTTCATCTCCAGTCATTAGCAGGGGGCTAACGGTCGCCATCAGCCGCCGCGTAGCGTCAGCGAAGCGTTCGGCTGCACGGCGTTGTTGGGCAGCGTAGCGCGTCTTTCATCTCGCTGTCTTTCCAAGCTGGTAGTGGAAAATGCCCATGACTTTGGCGAAAAGTGGAATATGGCGCATCCATCGAATATGAGCCAGGCGTGGCTCAGGGCGACTGAAAGGGAACCACTCGTCAAGGAGGCAGATGCCCTCGCCCCAGCGTTCGAGGTCTGTGCCGCGTTTCAGTCCCCAGTGATAACGGGCGCTGATTTTGGTGCGGGAAATCCTGAACCTGAGGTTGTTCGCTCGGACAATGTACGGCGAAAACGCGTCGAAGACCAGTTCCGCGCCCGGGAAACGTTCCCGCAACGTCAGCACCAACGACTTGACCTGTGCTTCCTCAAAGTACTGGAAAACGCCCTCGGCCAGAAAGAGAAAAGGGCGCTGGCGATGGACGTTCACCGCGTTTAGCCACGTGCTATCGAACGCCGAACAAGCTAGCAAATGATAGCGCGCCCCTTCGCCACCGATGAACTTCCGGCGCAGTTCAATGACTTCTGGCAAATCAAGGTCATACCACTCTACCTGGCCACTGTCCACGCGCTCAAAGCGCGAATCGAGGCCGCACCCAATGTGGACCACGACCGCCTCCGGGTAGCGGGCCAGAAAACCCCGCGCGTAGCGGTCGATCTCCCGGTTACGCAGGATGATACTGACCTTATCATCCTCATCCATCTTGATCTGCTTGATCCGCGCGAAATCATAGCTCATCTGCGTGACCGACGCCACGGCTTTCTCGTCTTTGAGCAGGGCATCGGGACGCTGGCTTTCCATGGCTCGAATGTAGAGCGTAATGAGCAACGTTTCAGCCACGCCGCTCAGGTTCTGATTAGGATTCTTGGACATGTTCATGCTCCTCAAGAATTGGATCTAGCGCTGTGCCTGCGGTTTCGCGAACTGATCTAGCCACCCAACTGTCCACCAACCGGACTCTCACTATGCTTTGCAGTGCAACAACGCCGTACGAATCGTCCCATACGGAGCACGCCATGGCAGAAGCGCTTGACCGCATCTATTTCATAGCTCTTCCTCTAAGGGTTTCCTGGTTCATTCGGCCTTCTTTGACGAGTTCATTTCCAGCCCTTCTCACCGCATCCAGCACAGCCTGACCATCCCGGGTAACCTTGCCATCGGCCCTCATAGCATCCGCATGAGGCCTCAGAACTGCTCCCGCGAACTCCGTGCTTGCATCTTCAGCTAGCTCCTTGACGATACGCACGACGGTGTCGCAGTTCTCGACCTCCCGCCACCCGCTTGTTGCGACGAGCACGATCTTCTGGATGCCGACGTCTTCACGGAACCTGGCTCGCGTACGCCCTTGGCGCCTCTCCAACTTTGGCTCGATAAGAGGCATTAGCCTGTTGACTACGTTTTGCATGTCACCTGGCAAAGGAACATAGACCGGGGTCGCCAGGATGAGGACATCGGCGGCCTTCAATTTCGGATAGAGCAACTGCATGTCATCCTGGATACAGCATTCTCCGGGGCCGTCGTCCCAACAATACATCACCCCACAACTGCATGGCTTGACCGTCAGACGGCTTGCGTAGAGTAGCTCGACTTCGGCTCCAGCATCCATCATGCCTTGGATGAACGAAGCCAGGACCAAGGCTGTATTGCCCTTCTCCATTTGCGGACTGCCATTGATTGCCACTGCTCTTACCATATAGACCCCCTCAGACTGCTATGAGTTACGCTCCTGATAGATGATTCCAGACTCATAATCTACTGCAATTCGTTAGTAGATTGTCAATGTGATTCTACTCCGCTGCAATTTCAATACAAGAGATCTGGAAAGGCATCCAAGAAACGCCCTCCACCAGAAGGGCGCCCCCTTTCCCAAATCTACTCTGTTCTCGGCCCAACCGCAAGCCTAGACTCATTCGTGTACGTGCGACTCGGTGCGCGCGGGGTGGGTGAAGGTGGCAGTCTGCGGCCTCGAGCCAGTCCGTCGGTGTCCCACAGGAAACATTGTCCTGCGTGAGACTCCTGACGAAGCCGTGCGACTGAATGTTTGCCGGTATCATGATATGATCTGGTTGTGGCTGGATAACTGGCCGTTCTCTCTGAATCGTAGAACAGAGCCACAGCAACCAGACCCCACCGACGTTCTCTTGCATTGTACTTTTCCGACAAGTTGGCAATACTTGCGAAGAAGAGAAGATCAATCGCGGGGGAGATGCTATGGACAGGCCAACGTTTCGCGTGTATGGCTACCGCTGGGTTGTGCTGGCGGTGTTTATGCTTATCAATATTACCATTCAGATGTTGTGGATCAGCTACTCTCCGATTACGGGGCCAGCGGCAAAGTTCTACGGTGTAACCGATCTCAACATCGGACTGTTGTCAATGATGTTCATGATCGCCTTCGTTCCTCTGTCCATTCCGGTCTCTTGGGTGATCGACACGTGGGGTTTTCACAAGGCTGTTAGTATTGGTGCTGTTTTGATGGGCGTTTTCGGTATCCTGCGAGGACTGGCGGGAGCCCGGTACAACCTCGTCTTGGCTTCGACGATCGGCATCGCGGTCGCGCAGCCCTTTCTGCTCAACGCCTGGACAACCGTTCCGGCTAAGTGGTTCGACCGCGAATTTCGTGCCACGGCAGTCGGACTGGTGACATTGGCATCACTTGTCGGAACAGCAATCGGCATGGTCCTGACACCGGTTCTGATCCAACGCGTGTCCATCGCGCGCGTTCAGTCGCTATATGGCATTGTGGCTGCTTTCTCCTCGGCGCTCTTCATCCTGCTGGCGCGTGAGAAACCGCCGACACCGCCATGCCCGGCAGGGCAGGAGACGCGTGCGCTCATGCTGGACGGCCTCAAAAATGCTCTCAAGAACAGAATGTTCTGGATGTTCCTGGTTATCTGCTTCATTGCACTGGGACTCTTCAACGGCCTGTCGACCTGGGTGGAGCCCATCATCCGACCGCGCGGATTCAGCCCGGAGCAGGCGGGGACGCTCGGCGCCCTCATGCTTGTCGGAGGAGTCATCGGTGCCGTTGTGATCCCTGCGTTTTCAGACAGACAGCACAAA
>JAPLGK010000113.1 GCA_026390195.1 Caldisericota bacterium | reverse complement strand
CCCGAGACATTGTTCACCGTCTCCGACGGCAATTTCCTGGACAACTCGACATACTGGGAGAACTGGTCGAGAACAACGCGCATGAGAGCCTGGCGCTCCGTCGACGTCTTGTCGTCTACCGGTAGTGGCTCGACGCTGGCCAAAAGCATGTCGTCATCGTCCAAGCGCACGTTCCTGACGCGGACTCTGCGGACGCCCTCCACGAGAACGCGATCACTTCCATCGGGCAGTTTGAGCAGCTGCAATATCTCGGCACCGACGCCAATGTCATAGAGATCGGCAAGCCCGGGGTCTTCGTTCGACTCGTCCTTCTGGCACACGAGAACAATCTTGCGGTTGGCCGCCAGCGCAGACTCGATACTCTTCAACGATTTTGGCCTGCCCACAAAGAGGGGAAGGACATGATATGGAAAGACCACCACGTTCCGCAGGGGAATCAGCGGCGCTTCAGATAGTTGCCAATCACGTTCACTCATTGATGTTTTTCTCTCCTATCAAGCAGATTCCTGCAAGGGAATACGCTCGGTCGTCCCGTCGGTTCTCGTCGCAACGATCTCATGGCAATCCGAGAAAAACTCGTCTCCCACGGCTACCTCTGTGACTCCCTTGAAGGAAGGAAGTTCGAACATCAGATCCACCATGGGCTGGTCGACCACAGACCTCAAACCACGGGCTCCCATGCCCATATCTTTCGCCTTTTCGGCAATGCGTTCCTGTGCGGATTCGGTGAATGACAGGCTGACCCCGTCCATGGCAAAGAGCTCCTGATACTGCTGGACGATCGAATTCTTCGGCTCGACCAGAATCCGCTTCAGGTCACCCGTTGAGAGTTCTTCCAGCTCGAGTTTCAGGGGAAATCTGCCAACGAGTTCAGGCAGCATGCCGAACTTGACGAAGTCGGTGCTGAGCAGCTTCTTGCCTTCGTGGTCGGCAGGCTCGTGAACGAACCCCACCTTCCTCGGGTTTGCCCGGAGTCTCCTGATATTGTCCAGTCCGTCAAATGTTCCACCCGCAATGAAGAGAACGTCTCGGGTGTTGAACTTGATGTACTCCTGAAGAGGATGCTTGCGTCCACCCTGAGGAGGAACATTGGCTATTGTCCCTTCCACGATCTTGAGAAGTGCCTGCTGGACTCCTTCACCACTGACGTCACGCGTGATCGACGGGTTCTCGGACTTCCGCCCGATCTTGTCGATCTCGTCAATATAGACGATGCCGCACTCAGCCCGGGCAACGTCGAAATTCGTGGCTTGCAGGAGTCCAAGGAGGATGTTCTCCACATCCTCGCCGACGTAGCCCGCCTCAGTAAGTGTCGTTGCATCAGCAATGGTGAACGGAACATCAAGTATGCGGGCGAGAGTCCTGGCCAGATAGGTCTTACCGACCCCCGTGGGGCCTGCGAGCAAGATGTTGGACTTCTCGATCTCCACCTTGGAGTCCTTCTTGGCTCTCAGGCGTTTGTAGTGGTTGTACGCGCCGACTGCAAGTGCCTTCTTGACCTCATTCTGGCCAATAACGTACTCGTTCAGGCGCGCATAGATCTCCTTGGGGCGCAGCGACTTGAAATCGATGGCATGACTCTCGTGCCTGGACTGTTGCATGAGCTGGTTGCCCCGCTCGATGCAATCGTCGCAGATGTACGATCCCTCGAGTCCCTTGATGAGCAGACCGACTTCACTCGACTTCTTGCCGCAGAACGAGCAGGACGGTTCTTCGCTACTGTGGCTGGGCATTCTTCCCCAACGGACCGGCTTCCCCTGCAACGCCAATCTTGGAGATGACCTGGTCTACGATGCCATACTCCATCGCCTCTTCGGCAGACATGAAGAAATCTCGCTCGGTATCTCTTCGCACAATCTCGAGAGGTTTTCCCGTATGTGAGGCGAGAATGTTGCTCACAGACTCCTTGATCCGCAGAATCTCCTTGGCCTGAATTTCAATGTCCGTCGCCTGCCCCTGTGCTCCGCCCCATGGCTGGTGGATCATGATACGCGAGTTCGGCAGAGCAAATCTCTTTCCCTTGCGTCCGGCAGCAAGAAGAATGGCTGCGAGGCTTGCTGCCTGTCCCAGACAGATGGTGGAAACAGGAGCGTTGATGTACTGCATGGTATCGTAGATCGCCATGCCAGGAGTGACTTCGCCACCAACGCTGTTGATATAGAGGTAGATGTCTTTGGTGCCGTTTTCCGCGGTCAGATAGAGCATCTCGGCGACAATCAGGTTCGAGACCTGGGTGTCGATCTCTCCGCCGAGGAACACGATGCGATCCTTCAGCAGCCGGGAATAGATATCATAGCCACGCTCTCCATGAACCGTCTGTTCGACCACGTATGGAATAACGCTCATTGTACCTCCTGCTTAGCCTCTGAGGGCTCTTTCAACTGAACTGCGCCAGCAATAAGGCTGCGCGTATTCTCCCATACGATAACGTTCCGGATCGTCTTGCGTCCGTTTTCCGTCGTCGCGTCGATACCTGCTTTGTCCAATTCTTCCTTATGCGAGTCCACATATGCCTCGATGTCTGCGTCCCCGGCAACGATACCACACGCTCTCTCAGTCGCCTCCATCAGGAGGTCGCGCTGGAGCAGCTTGACAGCATCCGCTTCAACATCCTTGGTCAACTGTTCGGCGCTGATACTATTGTACTTCAGGTACTCGTTGAGGGAAAGCCCATTGCGGGCAAGTCTGTTCTTGATTTCGCCTAGCCGTTCCTGGGTCGCGTCACGCCGGACATACCCAGGGAAATCGATGCCCAGCTTCTCGGCAGCAGTCTCGATAGCACGGCCGAAGATCGTGTCCTTCCTGGCCTCGTCCGCCTTGTGCTGTTCGTCTTCTTCAAGGGTCTTCCGAAGCTCCGCGAGGGAGCCGAACGCACCGACAGTCCGGGCAAACTCGTCGTTCACTTCGGGAATGTGTTTCTCCGCAATGCCGACGAGCGTGATGTTTCCCTCGAGGGCGCTCTCCTGCAGTTGCACGCTGAAATGCTTCGATTCTCCGACATTCATTCCGGTAAGGAACGGCTCGTAGGCCTTGCCTACTTCGCCCTCGCCCACCGTGAACTCCGTGTGGTACGGATTCT
>JAPLGK010000019.1 GCA_026390195.1 Caldisericota bacterium | reverse complement strand
CACCATGGGCTCGCTGACGAACCACCCATTCTGCCCGTCCGGTGTGCCTGGACCCACATAGATGGTTGTAGAAACCGTGGGCAAGTCCTTGATCTGGAATGGTTCGGACGCAACGTCCCCGGGTTCGGATGACGTGTGCACATACAGCACATAGTTGCCCGCCTTGACAGGGTTCGTCAGTCCGTAGCCTGCGCCCATGGCAATCGTCACGGCAGACCGCGTATCTACTGTAACCGGAAACAGGATCTCGATCGTGTGCTTGACGGGGTTCGTCAGGATGCGCTCCGAAACCAGGCCGTTCACGGTGACCGCGCTGTTGACGGGCGCTGTGGGGAAGCTGCCGGCTGCGTAGGTGATGGTGATCATGCTGCTGCCCTGGACGAGCTGTCCGGTTACCCCAGTGACAAACGTAATGGTGTACCCGGAACCAACGTTCGCAATAGCGGACTCCAGACGGACGGTGGGCGCCAGGATCTGGCTCGTCCCAATGGTGTATGGTGCCGATTCTACGGCCGGTTCGTGGTCGGTGGACACGCGAATACGGTAGGTCCCGATGTCCTGGTTGCCCACGCGCGGCACCAGTGTACTGATGACGATACGCACCGTGCCCCCTGCGGGAATCGAGTCGGGCACGAACACCTTCAGGGTACCAGCGCTCGGATTGCCAAATGCCGGCTGCTTCGGGTGGATGTCGTTGACTGTCACTTCGTCAGCATACACAAGAGGGTTGCAGGGAGAGCATGGCAGGGTAGTCCCTTGTGGGAACTGAAGCAGGACGGCACCGCCTTCAGCAAGGCCCTCACTGGTGACGAATGACACGGTGTACCGCGCGTTCGTCCTGGCCACGTTGGGCACGACCTGTACCTCCACCGCACTCAGCGCTGCCTGCGTCCGCGGGGCGCCAAACGCCACCACAAGCCCGCACACCAACAGAGCTCCGACAAGCCGCTTGAACCATGAGCAACCGATTATCCGCATCATCACTCCCGTCCTTTCTACGTTGCGTCCGCAAGGGACACGGTAACTGCCTTCGTCGCCTGGTCCCAGGTGACATCGGCTCCAAATGCTTCGCTGATAAACCGCAGGGGCACCATCGTTCGCCCATTCTGGATACGCGGCGCCTCCAGCAGCTGTGTGATGCGCCCGTCGATGATGGCCAGTTTCGATCCAATCGACAGCTGTACCCGCGACGGTCCCCTGGCCAGGAACACGACGCGCAGGGCATCGTTCCAAGTCACGTCAGCTCCCAGCGCCTCGCCGATGAACCGCAGGGGCACAAACGTCACACCGTTCACGATCATGGGCGGCGCGTCCAGCGTCCGCTGCTCGTCACCCACCATCGCAATCGACACTCCCGCCGTCAGGCGGATGGTCAGCGTGTCCGTACGGGTGACGGTCCATGCGAGGATGCTCTCGTTGCCAGCACTGTCGACGGCGCGTACCGTGATCTCGTTCACCCCTTTCTGCAGGGGGACAGCCGCGGCATACTCGGGGCTGGCAGCCAGCATGGGCTGACCATTGACGGTCAAGGTGGCTGGCTCGTTGACGGTCACGCGGACCTCCAGCTCCTCGGCATGCACCGATCCCTGTGCCGGCATGGGTCCTGCGCGCGTGATGACCGGCGGCGTACTGTCGACGTGCACCGTGCGGACGAAGCTGGTGGAGTTGCCGGCCAGGTCACGGGCAAAGCACGCCAGTGCCTGACCGTTGCCCACGGTGATGGTCACGGTGAAGGTGTCGTCCAATGCCACCGTCGCCGGAACGCCGTTGACCTGCACCATCTCCACCGGCTCCGAGACGGTCCCCGTCAGGGTGACCTCCGGCGACCGCACCAGGATGTCCCCTGTGAAGCCATTGATGGTCACGACAGGCCGTGAAAGGTCGACGACAAACGTCCGCTGAACTGCTTCACCCTCGGTGCCGTCACCGGCGACTGCATAAGCAGACAGCGTATGGGTGCCCTCGGGCATCTGGACGGGTGTCCCTGCAGCATACTGCTGGAAGCTACCCTCATCGATGCGGTAGAACAGCGACGCGTTGTCGCAGACCAGCTGGACGGCGGGCTTGCTGCCGATGTACCGTCCCGCGAGGCCGTTGGGCGCATCCGGCGTCACAATCATGGTCATGACAGGCATAGCCTTGAACACAAGCTCATTGGTTGCAGCAGGAGTGCTGTCCCGGGTCGTCGCAACGCGTGCACCTACTGATGCCGGCACAGCCGGCGTGCGGATACCCGCCTGCTCGCTCAACTTGACCGTGACGACCTCGGTAGAGGCAACCCCCGCCGGCACAGTCACCACGATGGCCGTCCCCTGAGCTGCCGCAGCTGCCGGCACGTCATTGATGGTCACGCTGTCAGCTCCCAATTGCGCACGTACGAGGATAGCCTCGCCAAAGGTAATCGTAATCGCTTCCCCTGCACTCGGGAATGTCCACGGAGAACTGGGAGTGAACGTCACTGTCCACGAAGCATCACGCCCAATTGCACGCGTCGACGAAGCAAGGGTAGCCCCTGATGCTGACGGTGCCTGCACCAATGCCATAGCCACCATCGGTGCCGTGTCGCTGTCCGTCCAGACCGTCCAGGCATACCCCGTTGGCGCCGTGGGGTTGACAATCCCGAAGTCGACAGGGAATGCCAGATCAACTTCGACCCCGTCAGCCAGGTATGCCGGCACGGCAATATCGATGACTCCTGCTGCGACTGCTGCGGTAGCAGCTGTTCCATTGACTGTTGCAGACACGGGGTCTGCCGGAACCGGCACCGCATAGCCGACTGGCAGGCGGACATGGACGAGCTGACCCTGCATCAGGCGGCCAACGGCCGATAGCCCGAAATGTAGTTGAAGCCCGGTCGGCGAACCAGCGACAGGAGTCGCCAGCTGAACCGTCAGCCCGGTCACCTCACGTCCGCGTATCTGGACAGCCGGGGCGTCGACAGGAGTGTCCTCGGCAGTCGTGTGGACAGTCAGGATGACAGGGCCGGCGATGGCCGGGCTCTTGATGCCTGCTTTGGCCGGGATGCGCAGGACGATTGGCGAACTCGCAGGGATATTGACCGGCACGTACACCAGGATGGTGTTTGGACTGGAGTTGTCACGGAAGACCCTGCCCTCACAGGAGATGCCGTTGAGCGTGACATCAGCAAAACCAAACGATTGTGGAACGCTGAAGCCAGACGGGAAGGCGATACTGACACTGTCCTGTCCCGCCTTCAGCCGCCCGCTTGATCCGGTGATGAGGCTGACGACGACGTCGGCGGCTGCGCCCGCTACTGCCGGCTCGATACTTACATTGATCGAACCGATTGCCGAGGGTGTAATCGCATACAGGTCCGACTCAACCCAGTTGATCTCGTTCCCGTCGCGGAAAAAGCTGACCATGAGTCGATAACACGAACGTGGTGACAGTGGGTTCAGGATGCCCGCTTCCCGAGCGATGCCGATGGTCAGCGGAGTACCCGCAGACAACCGTGTCGACAGCAGGATGTCCATCTGAATCTGGTTCGTCGCCGCCACCTTCTGAATCTGGCCCCCGCGGCTCTGGACACCGTTGATAACCACCATCGATGGGGCAAAAGACCCAGTCGTGAACCCAGTGTCAAACGGGAACTTGATACGCAGCTGGTCAACGCGATCGTATGGGTTGGTGGAGATGCGTATCGTATATTCAGCCGGTGTACTGGCAGTAGCAGGTGCAGGTGTCACCGAGCACAGGACGCTCACTGCCCGGGCAGGTCCTACACCGGCAGAGACAAGTATGGCGACCAGCACCGCACATGCCACGTGGCGCAGCCAATGATGTCGGTTCATGCGGACTCCTTGCAGGGACATCTCACGTCACGATGCCCTGGGATAGACGATGATGATCGTGCGCGTGGCGGCCTCCCACTGTGTGTCGGCTCCCAGCGTATCGGCGATGAACCGCAGTGGAACCATGGTGACGCCATTCACGATGACCGGAGCGGCATCCAGGCTCACCCGCTTGCCGTCGACTGCAGCGAACCGCTGCCCAATCTGCAGGCGGACCGTGCGAGTGCCAAGGGGCAGGTCGATGATCTGGAATACGCCATCCCATATCGGACTGATGCCGAACGTCTCGGCGACGAAGCGCAAGGGCACCAGCGTTGCCCCATTCCTGATGACTGGCGCAGTCTGCAAGGAGATCGACTGTCCGTTGACCAGCGCCGCCTTGGCGCCCACCTGCATCTGAATCAGCTTGGTGCTCAGGACGCTGACGACAACGGAGCGCGTCGTCGTATTACCGGCAGCATCCCGCGCAACGACCGCGATGGTCAGCGGGCCATCGGAAGCAGAGGCGATGGAGTACTCGAACGACCCATCCGCCAGCACCATCCCTGCTGCGCCCTGGACGGTCACGGCGGCACCAACCTCCGTCCTGCCCATGACGACGATGGGCAAGCGCTGAATCTTCTGAAAGTTGACCGGCTGGGACACGGTCAGGGTCGGTGGTGTCTTGTCGACACTGACCGACACTGTTCTGCGTGCTGTATTGCCAGCAACGTCAGTCGCTTCGACAACCAAGGTCGCCGACGTCCCCTGGATGGTCACAGGAGCCGCAAACGCACCTGTCGCGTCGACGGTGGCGTTCTGGCCGTTGACCTGTACCGTACTGCCCACGTCAACGCTCCCCTGCACGACAAGGGATGTGCTATTCAGCGTCTCACCATCCCTGGGCGAGGTCAGGGAAATGATCGGGGCAATCGAATCGACGGCGATGGCCAGCGTGCCATTCTCGGAACGGTTCCCGAGGCGGTCCGTGGCATAAAAGGTCAGTGTATGGGTCCCCTCCAGCGCTGTGAGTGGCTGCCCGCTGTAGACACCGTCAGAGTTGGCGTCGAAGTGGTACGAGATGACCGGTTGTGCATCCACGGCACTCTGCGCTGTGAGCGTGATGGTCGGCTTGGTACGGTAGTAGCCGTGCTGGCCGTCCGGCGCCCCGGGTGTCACAGCCGCCCGCACAACAGGCAAGGATGAGACGGCGTAGCCAGTGCTGGTCACGGCAATCGTCTCACGGCTGGTGCTGACTCGCAAAGCATAGGTGCCGCCCGTGACTGGGTTCATGACGCCAGCCGTTTGGGCAACGATCAACGAAACCGAGGTGTTAGCTCCAATTGAAGCAGGGACCGTCACACTCACGATCATGCCACCCGTTGTGACCAGCGTCGACGGCGCCCCGTTTACGGTGACAGATGAAGCCGCAAGTGAGGCTGGGATCGTCGTGCCGGCGGGGAACTCCACGTTGATGCGGTCGATGCCGGCGGCCAGGGCACCGCCCGGGCCCGTCGTGAACGATACGGTGTACCCGGCCACCTGCCCCGCTGCGCCGTTGCTGACCTGTACGGTCACGGCGCCTATCTGGGACGAGCTGACACTGTACGAGACGGGGACGGGCGTTGTATCGCCGGATGTGCTGATGCCCAGCTGATACGTCCCGACCACCGAGGGGTTGCGGATGCCCAGGTCGATGCCAAACAGGACACGTATGGTGGAACCGCCCGCAATGGCCGTGGGAACAGTAACGGCAATCTTGTTGGCAGCGACAGCCTGCACACTCAGGGCAGGTACGTCGTTGACATGGATGCCACTGGCGGGCAGCGAGGCAGGGATGGTCGTACCAGCGGGAAACTCGACCGTGATGCGCCCTGTGCCAGCGCTGAGAGCGCCTGACGGAGACGAGGTGAAAGTCAGCTGGTACTGGGCCGCCATGCCCTGTCGCGCAGGGTCCACCACGACCGATGGATTGATGACCGCGGTGCCCATCACAAGGTAGCTGTTCGAGGACGAGTAGTTGACCTGCTTGTTGGTCGCTACCTGAACAACATATGTGCCTGGCAGCTCAGGATGAAGGATGCCCGCAGACTGCATCACCAGTACACTGCAGTCGCTGAATGGACCGAGTGCGGCCGGAATCCAGAGACGCAAGCGAGATCCGGAGACACTGACGGCAGTCACGGGGGCGTTTCTCATCAATATAGTGCCCACCGCGATGTTAGTGGGCAGGGTAGATCCCGTTGGAAACTGGATGTCCACGTAGTCGTCGGGAGCAAACAGCAGTGAGTCTGACGCCAATGAGAACAGAATCATGTATTCGGCTGCCTTTCCTGCATTGGGTTGGCTCACGGTAACCGCGACGCCGGTAACACCGCCCGCGCCTGTCTGCCCGCCCGAGCCACCACCGGCTCCGATGATGACTGACCCTGAGCCCGTGTCATGCGGAGTCTCGACCAAGAACGAATAGACAGCAGCAATCGACGGATTGGTGATCTGTGCCGTGTTGACGAAGGTCACCGTGACCGGGCTGTTTTGGGGAAAGCCAGCCGAAGTGCTGAGAATCACCCGCTGTCCAGACACTTGAAGCAAATCCACCTGTACCGGATAGTTCGGGAAAGCATAGCAGGTAACGGTGCTCTGTGACGCATGACTGATGTCAAACCCGGAGGGGAAAACGATGGAGAACGTTTCATCTGACTCGATGCTGCCGCTTGGCAGGGTGAAAGAGAATGTGTATGACACGTTCGTTGCGCCGGCTGCCAGACTGGATGCTGTGACAGCACCGCTCGGAATGGTGTAGGCGCGCGCAGGCGCAACAACACTACTGAGGCAACATGCAATGGCCACAAGAAGGCCGACGAGTTTTCGTACGGTGCGGTGGTTCACTGTTGTACCTCCTGAACGTTCGATTCGAACGGAGACGACTTGGTATGTCAGCAGTTAGTATATGGGCAGGAATGTGATTTTCAACTATGGTAGCAAGCTCAATGTACGCGTCCAGAAATGCAGAAGGCCCCTGCTTGCGCAGGGGCCTCGTCGTACGGGTGGTGCTCAGCTACCGGTCAGTTACGGCAGGTAGGTGATGGTGATGGTGCGAGCGGATGGATCCCAGACAACGTCGCCGCCAAAGGCCTCGGAGATGACTCTCAGAGGGACCATGGT
>JAPLGK010000033.1 GCA_026390195.1 Caldisericota bacterium | reverse complement strand
GATGTCCGTTACTGACGTGATAGCTCTGCAGTGTTCGCATTCCATGCAGGGATGACTGTTCGGTCCCTTGTCACAGTTCAGGGCTTTGGCCAGAATACGGGCAACGGTCGTCTTGCCGGTACCCTTGGGACCGGCAAACAAGTATGCATGGGAGGTCCTGCCAGTGTCGACAGACCCTTTCAGAATACGTACAACCGTGTCCTGACCAATGACACCGTCGAACGTGGTGGGACGATACTTTCGGTATAGTGAAACGTAGCGCTCAGTGGATTCCATGGTGTCTGCTGAGCGGGCTGACGTGATTTGTCTGTTCGGAGCTGCGGTCTGGGGAGACGGTCCATCGCCGGAGCTCGAAGCGCGCATCATATGCGCAGCTCGGCTGTATCGCGAAGGGCGCGCTCCGTTGCTGTTTCTGTCCGGAGGCCCTACGGGGACGAATCTAAGCGAATCGGACGTCATGGGAGCTGCCGCTGTCGAGCAGGGGGTCCCTCGCAGCGCCCTGGTATTCGACAACGCAGGTACCACCACGGCTCGCACGCTGATAAACCTCAAGCGCTACACGCAGGGGAACGGCTTGACTTCTTGCCTGATGGTCTCATCACCCTTTCATATGGCGCGAATCATGGTGTTGGCCCGCCTGAACGGTCTGCAAGCATTCACCAGCCCACCAGCCGAGACACCTATCTCGCTCAATGTCCAGCAGAAAGCAAGGGCAACAGCCCGCGAGGAGCTTGCATTGTTCAAGGACCTGCTTGTCTTCGCCGTGTCGCCTGATTAGCGGGAACGCCTTGTCAATGCGATACGGACAAAGCCCGGATGGGCAGCCCGGGCAAGCGATACGCCACGGCTGACCCTCAGTGCTCCTGGTAGCCCCCACGCCGGTCGGGAAGCGACCGTTATGTCGAGGCCCTCAAGGCGCTCTGCATACCGTCGAATGTCCTCGGGCGACAGAAATGGCGCCCGACCTACGATGGTGTCGGTGAGAGAGGAGAGAGCAATAACCCGCACGCTCCCGACTGCTGTTTGAACGCGAACCTTCGCCCTGGCAAAGACGACTAGAGGCCGAACGTGGCACGGAACCTGTGGTTTCAGCCGTCCCTTCACGTACATCACTTCCGATGTGGCCTGGCGCACGAAATCATGATTCAGAAGTTCACCGTTCCTGCAGCACGCACCAGAACCCCAGAGCCATGACGACGCACCCCGCCCCAGCACCAAGGAAGCTAGTGGTCTGGACTCCTGACCGGAAAAGGAGATATGCCAGAACTCCTATCATCAGCATGGGAACAAGAGCCCGGAACATGAGCTGATCGTCCTTACGGTATGTCGCTGCTCCAGCCTTGCCATGAACTTGTGCCATCCACTCTCCCGTGAAGAGACTCCCTCGAGTCGCCAGGAGCAGCCTGAAAACGCCTAAAGCCTTTTGGGCTAAACTCCTGCTGTCCACGTGGAACCCAATGCTTCCCGCCTCAACTGAGGTTCGTCACATGTTGCAGTCAGCAACCACTCCAGGCTACCTTCCCACAAACATGTCGATTTTCTTTTCGCGCCCAGCAAGTATACTGACTGGCATATACGTTTGGAGGATTGTCATGATCAAGTCAGTCAAGGGGACCAGCGACATAGCATTACCTGAAGTCCTTCTGTGGCAGTATGTGGAGAGAACCATGGCCACGACTGCCAAAGTTTATGGCTACGAAGAGATCCGCACTCCGACCATCGAGATGGAGGAGCTCTTCTCCACGTCGGTTGGGCAAGGCACCGATATCGTCGAGAAGGAAATGTATGCCTTTCCGGACAAGAAGGGGCGCCACCTCGTCCTGCGCCCTGAAGGGACAGCTGCAGTATGCCGGGCATACATAGAACACCAGATGAATCTACAACCTTCTCCGGCCAAGTTCTACTACATGGGGTCGTTCTTCCGATATGAGCAGCCTCAGAGTGGGCGCAAACGCGAGTTCCATAGCTTCGGCGTCGAGGCTATCGGCGAACAATCGCCACTTCAGGATGCCGAGGTCATCGACATGGTCATAACAATGTTGTCAAGACTCGGGCTGGCACACCTCTCCGTCGATATCAACAGTATCGGCGATGACAACTGTCGACCCGCCTACAAGGACGCCCTCCGGGCTGCGCTGGCGGCCCATGAGAGCGAGCTGTGTGAGGACTGCAAGAGACGCATGAGCGACAACCCTCTCCGCGTGCTTGACTGCAAGCGCGAAGACCCGTCACTCCTGGAGTCGCTGCCAAAGTCCGCGGACTATCTGTGCGCAGACTGCGAGGACCATTTTCACCGCCTGCTATCCACTCTCGACTCTCTGAAGATCCCATATCGTCTCAACCACAGACTGGTTCGAGGCCTTGACTACTACACCAAGACTGTATTTGAGGTTGTCTCTGAGGATCTCGGTGCGCAGAATGCCCTCCTGGGAGGGGGTCGCTACGACTATCTCGTTCGCCACCTGGGAGGACTGGCTACTCCTGGCGTCGGCTGGGGTCTTGGACTTGAACGCCTTACTTCCGTGCTGACAGCGCGCTACCCCGAGCTTTCTTGTTCACTGGCAATCCCCCGAGCGTACATCGTTCACTCGGACACAGCCACGGCTGTCGCCTTCGAGTTGAGGCGCACCTTGGCCGACACGGGCTGGGCCCTGGATCTGGATACGCGTCAGGATGGGTTTGGAAAACAACTGGCACGAGCATCCAAAAGGGGGGCGCGCATGGCACTCATCCTCGGTGAAGACGAGATTGCGGCAGGCACCTGCACGGTGAAAGACCTGACGTCAGGTTCCCAGTTGACGGTGGCACTGGCTGACGTGGCCGCTTGCCTTGCCAGTGCTGTCCAGAAGTAGGGCTGGAGGCATTCAGGCATGCGGGGGGGGGCTTGCGTTGGTTTTCCTGTGTTTTGAGGTATAATAGCGTTGTGTCACCCTGCGATGCCCGTGAACCACTTGACGGGTTTGAGCCAACACAAATCACTCGGAAGCAGATACCCTGTGGATACGAGCGCTTCGCAGTGTTCTTGAAGCAGGGAACTTTGTGCTCCCACCTGCTTAGGCAGGTTCAAAAGCTTCGTCAAGGCACGACCTTGTGGGGTGGCCTTTTGATATCTGAGCGAGGGCAGGATTTTTATGCAGACTGATCGAGGTTTGGTTATCGCGCGTCGTGGAGACGTCGTTATGATTCGACTGCAGCCACAAGACGGATGTGTGTCGTGTGCTCTAGCCCAGTTCTGTGTGGGCAGCAAGGAGAGCAGCGCGACCGTCAGGGCGAGTGCTCCCCCCGAGATTGCTCAGGGAGATCTGGTTGAAGTGTCGCTCGACGATTCGCTTGTTCTCAAGGCCTCCGCGATTATGTACGGGGTCCCGCTGGTTGCCTTTCTGGCAGGAGTGCTGGGCGGCTATGGCTTCGCGTCTCTGGCAGACCTAAGCGCGAGCCTCTCGATGGCACTT
>JAPLGK010000035.1 GCA_026390195.1 Caldisericota bacterium | reverse complement strand
GTGACGACAATCATTGTCATGCCTTCGTCCGCAAGTCTGACCATCACGTCGAGGACCTCATGGATCAACTCCACGTCGATGGAGGATGTCGGCTCGTCGAACAGCATGAGCTTCGGGTGCATAGCAAGCGCACGCGCTATGGCCACCCGCTGTTGCTCACCGCCACTCATCTGACCAGGCTTGTGATCGGCGCGATTTGACAGACCGACCTTCACCAGAAGTTCCATTGCCTCAGCCTCAGCCTCTTTGCGAGCCGTCTTCTTAACGACGACAGGTCCGACTGCGACGTTCTGAAGAGCAGTGAGGTGAGGAAACACGTTGAACTGCTGGAACACCATGCCAATATCCTCTCTCAGTCTGCGAATGTCATACTTGCCTGACTCGACGAGGTTGCCGTCGAATGTCACGCGGCCAGCCGACGGAGGCTCTATCCAGTTGATGCACCTTACCAGCGTGCTTTTGCCTGAACCTGAGGGCCCCATCAACACCAGCCGTTCCTTGAAATCCATGTCGAAGCTGACTCCCTTGATGACTTCGAGAGAGCCGAACGACTTGTGCAACTCCTCGACGATGAGCAGCTTCCCCTGTGCCATCATGTCGCCAGCCATCTCACTCCACCTTCTTCTCGAGATTTCGCGACCACTGCATGACCGGGGTAGTCATGATCAAGTAGATGATTGCCGCACCGATGTACGGCGAGAAAACGTTGTACGTGCGAGCGCCGATAATCTTCGCCTTGAAGAGAAGGTCCTCCATCGAGATGAAGGCAACCAGGGAAGTATCCTTGATCAACGCCGCAAACTCATTGGCAAGCGGCGGCAGAACCCGCCGGAACGTCTGCGGGAGGATGACATGGCGCAGTGCCTGCGCCCGATTCATGCCCAGCGAGAAAGCAGCTTCAGACTGTCCCTTGGGGATTGATTCCACAGCCGCCCTGAAGACCTCGGCTATGTAGGCTGCATAGCACACTGCAAGAGAAACCGCGGCGGCAGGGAACTGAGGCAGGTTCAGGCCAATCCTCGGAAGGGCATAGTACACGATCAAGATCAGCAGCAACGCTGGCGTTCCGCGAACGGCCTCGATGTAGACACGCGTAATCGCACCGATGATCTTTCCCCCAAACATGTTCATCAGCCCCACCAGCAGCCCAGCGACCGTCGCAAAGATCATCGAGACGACCGTCAGCGAAAGCGTGGTCCATGCTCCTGCCAGCAGGAACGGCAAGTTTTCGAAGATGATCGACCACTTAAACATTTCTCGTTACCCCGACCTCGACTGCTACTTGGGCAGATATGGCGGGTCGGCAAAGAAGTACTTGCGGTAGAGACTCGCGTACGTCCCATCCGCAACCACCTTGCGGAGGGCCGCGTCGATGTCGCTCTTGAGTTGAGTGTCATCCTTCCGCACGGCGATACCATACAGCTGCGTCAGGTCCTGGCCGGCTATCGAAGTGGTATTGAGAACCTTCAATGCAGGATGTGTACTGGCATATGCCGTGCACACAGGATAGTCGTTCACCACAGCGTCGATCTTGCCATTCTCGAGGTCCAGAGTGGCAAGCTGAATGTCAAGGTAGGAGTTGACCTTCACACCAGTGATCAGCTTGGCATCAATCTCGCCTGTCGTGCCAGTCTGAACGCCGACCGTTTTCCCCACAAGATCCTCGGGTTTGGTGATGTTGTTCTTGGCCGGGTTGTACATGATGCCCATGTCCGCACGGTAGTAGGGGATGGAGAAACTCACTTCCTGCTCGCGTTCAGGGGTGATCGTCATGGCGGCGCATACCGCG
>JAPLGK010000216.1 GCA_026390195.1 Caldisericota bacterium | reverse complement strand
TGGTACAGAAAGGGCGTATCAGCGAATCCGGAACGCACAAGGAACTGCTCGCAAAGGGCGGCATCTACAAGAATCTCTACGAACTCCAGTCTCTGAGCGAAGAGAAGACCTGAGAGCCTCGTTCCGGGACGAGGCAGTCGCGGGAGTGGTTGACAACGCGCGCCATGGCGCTATACATGCACGGGGTGGTATCGTTGTTCCGCCGGCCGGAGGGGTGAGCGCTGTGGAACTCATGGGACTCGTTCTAGATCAGAGGTACAGGATCTACCAGCAAGCTGGGACGTCCGGCATGGCCACGGTCTGTCTGGCCAGCGAAATTGCGACTTCCGCCATAGTGACAGCGCTTGTCCTCGAACCGCCCATCACACGAGATGCCGGCGTCGTGCGGCGCTTCCTTCGGTCCGCGGAAATGGGATGTCGTTCCGGGCACCCGTATGTGGCACCCATCGAAGATTATGGGCAGGAACAGGACATCTGCTACATGGTGACACGGAATGGCCAACAGGGGGCCACGCTTGCCGAGCTGGAGCGCAAGAATGGGGCATTGCCCATGGTTCAGGCTGCGTGGATCTGCTCATGCGTCGCCTCGGCACTTGAGGGGGCCGTTGCGTACGGCGGCATACCATTCCACGGTGCGCTCCGTCCCGCCAGCGTCATCATCACCACATCTGGTGATGCTCAGGTCACAGGCTTCGGTACCGCGCCCGCGTCGGGAGCTCTCGATCCAGTCCTTGGAGAGAGGGCCGTGCTGTATGCGGCTCCGGAACAGACCGAGGGCCGCGCCGTCGATGTGCGGACCGACTTGTACACGTTGGGGACGATGTTGTACGAGATGCTGGTGCAACGCGTGCCCTCCATATCAGAGGTCCATTCGTTTCTGACGTTCGAGGGTTTGGCTCACATGGAGCAGTTCCTGAAGAACATACCGAACCAGCTGCATGCTGTGCTGTCCGGCTTGCTGCAATGGGATCCCGACGAGCGGTTCGCTTCCCCTGGCGACGTTATCGAAGCGTTGGAGAAGGCAGGGTTCCCGGCACCGCAACGGCCCCTGATGGAACCGGCGGGACCCGGATGGGAGCACGGTCCGGTGCTCGACTCCACCACGACTCCTGAGCCAGTGCCGCTTGCGGTACCCATGGTCGGCATGAGCGAGCTGTATCTCCAGGAAAAGATAGGTGAGCGTCCTCCGACCGACGAACTGGTGCCATCGGTGGGAGTTGCCAGGAGTACGGAGGCTCCTCCTTCCGAAGAGGGATCCTCCTGGGAGACCGCTGCCCCGCCGTCCGGTGAGCCGGTTGCCTCCCGGGCCGTTCCTCTGCCACCGCACCGACGACACTGGGTGGTACCGGTCATTGCAGGGGTGCTGGTCGCCGCTGGCCTGGCGTATGTCGCGATTGCCAGGCCCTTCAACGGCGGCCCCTTGAGCCCCGGCGGGACGGCCGTCAACCCTCCGTCCGGCCAAACTGTCACGACGGGCGCGCTGAGCGTTACCTCGACGCCGTCCGGAGCATCCATCGTCCTCGACGGCACTGACCGCAAGACGACTACCCCAGCCACACTGAAGGGTATTGCACCGGGGAGCCATACCGTCCTTCTGCGCCTGACCGGCTACGCGGACGGTCAACAGAGCGTGACCGTGACCGCGGGAACAACATCGACGCTTCAGCTTGGCCTGTCGAAGAAACCAGATGTGTCGAATCCTCCGGTGGAGCCGTCAAAGCCGCCAGTCGAACCCGGGGCGCCACCAGTGACTCCCCCGGCACAGGTCGAGACGACCCTGCACGTATCGTCCACGCCAGGCTCAGCTGCCATCGTCCTCGACGGAAGAGAGACCGGCAAGCTCACGCCCGCAACGATCGTGGTCGCATCGGGCAGCCATACGGTCTCGCTGAGGCTCGCAGGATACGCCGTGGCTACGCGAACCGTCAGTGTCGCCAGAGGGGGACAGGCGTCCCTTTCTATACCGTTGACGCGGACATCCCCGGTCCCCCAGGGCTCGCTCCGCATCACGTCGACGCCTGCAGGGGCTGCAGTCAGTATTGACGGGAAGCTCATGACCGGCAAGACCCCCCTGACCGTCGACGTCGCGCTGGGGCATCACACGATCCTGGTTGCTCTGGGCGGGTACGAGGTGTATTCGCGTGCTGGGGTAGAGGTCGTGAAAGGCATCCAGACAGTCATCGGGGCTCAGCTGGTGGCGATCCCCGTCGAGCTGAGCTACACGAAC
>JAPLGK010000090.1 GCA_026390195.1 Caldisericota bacterium | reverse complement strand
CTCGGAGCAATCCAGGCCTTTGGAAGCATGCAGGCCCAGTTCTGCACGGTTCCGCTGGACAAGGACGGCATGCAGATGGACATTCTTGAGGACAGGCTCAAGGAGCTGCAGAAGGCGCACATCCGCCCAAAGTTCGTCTATACGGTGCCCAACTTCCACAACCCTGCCGGTGTCACCATGACGCTGCAGCGCCGCAAGAAGCTGATCGAGCTGGCTCACACGTATGATCTGCTCATCATCGAAGACGATCCATACGGGGAAATTCGCTTTGAGGGTGAGCCCATTCCCTCGCTGCTGGCGTTGGATGGCAAGGATCGTGTCGTAGCGCTGCGCACGTTCTCGAAGATCAGTTTCCCCGGGCTCCGTCTGGGGTGGATCGTCGCCCGCGAAGACATCATGAGCAAGATCATCGTTGGAAAACAGGCAGCGGACCTTTGCTCTCCAGCCATGACTCAATACATAGCGTATGAGTTTGTCAGCCGCGGGTGGCTGGATGACTACGTTAACGTCGTTCGGCGCGAGTATCCCAAGAAGAAGAATGCAATGATCTCCGCTCTGGAACAGTATTTCCCGGTCGGCAGCAGTTGGACTGACCCTCAGGGTGGTCTGTTTGTATGGGTGAAGGCACCGGAGAGTATCGACACTGCGGCGATGTTCCGCGAGGCGATTAAGGCCAAGGTCGCGTATGTTGTGGGCATTGCCTTCTACCCTCATCGGGACGACAACTGCCATATGCGGTTGAACTTCTCGGCCGTGGATCCCGAGCACATCACGGAAGGTGTCCATCGCCTGGGCGATTTGCTGAAGTCGAAGATCTAGGCACTGGTCGAAACAGACGTGCAACAACCCCTGCTCGCGTGTCGCGTGGCAGGGGTTGTTGGCTTCTGCGAATGGTAGGGACTAGATGCGGCGGAATGCGGGGCAGATGTCTCTGTAGTCGCAAGAGAGGCACTTGCTGCCGCGTTTTCCGCGAAAATCACCCTGAAGAATCCTGTGGGCGGTTGTTACCAGAACCTCTCGAGACTTGGCAATACAGCTCTCTGCCCCTTCGTCCATCTCCGCTTTGAGGTTTTCGCGGAGATAGTACGTCTGAAGGATGAACCGCTTGCCCTCGAACTCTTCCAGCTGACTCAGTGCAGCAGCATACAGCGCTACCTGGAACCGATGAGATGTCAGTGCCGACGCTTCTCTCGGCCTCGCGGACTTGTAGTCGACGATTCGCAGCACACTGTCACTGACTCGGTCGATTCGGTCCACGATACCCGTGAACGGGATGCCGTCAAGCTCTGTGTTGATGAGGTGTTCCACATAGAGCATCTGTTGCCACGTGGACTGGAAAACCGGGAAGAATGCCGTAAGCACGCGCAGAGCCTGACGCCGTTTTCTGTCTTCATCACTGGGGTCGGCATACCCCTCCGTCAGCCAGTTCTCGTCCAGAAGCTCGGAAAGAGAAGTGGGAAAGAGGGCTGCATCACTCCCATACAGCTGCCCGTCTTCTCCCAGGTGACACGATAGCAGTTTCTCGAGGACCGCGTGGATACTCTTGCCATAGCTGAAATACCAGTGGGGCGGCTCCTCGATCTTCTGAATGTACTTGAGCTCGAATTTCTTGGGGCATTCGTTGTACGTCGATATCCTCGAGTAACTCAGCGGTTCTGTAT
>JAPLGK010000156.1 GCA_026390195.1 Caldisericota bacterium | reverse complement strand
CCGCCAGGAACAGGCCCTCGACGCGCTTCGTCTCGAGTGTCAGTCTCAGCTCCTGCGGGTTGACGTAGTCGTAGGCGATGGCGTAGGCAGGCCGCATGATCTCCACGTGCTCCATGCCGGGGATGGTGCGCAGAATCTCCTCCTGCATCGGCAAGGGAACGCTCATATACATGCCCTGCACGTACATCTCGTTGGTGTTGCGGCCTTCCTGCTCGAGGAACAGCTGGTGTCGCGTTTTGTCCGGGTACCACCGGACCTTCTCCTCGATGCTGGGACAGGTACGCGGTCCGACGTGCACCATGAGCCCCATGACCGATGGTGACAACTGCATGTACTTGCGGGTGACGTCGATGGTCTGCGGGTTGGTCCAGTTGAGATAGCTGGGCAACTGGTGCTCCCAGACCTGCGGTTTGCTGCGGAACGACCAGTGCAGGGGGATGCTGTCACCCTCCTCGAGGACGAATTTGCTCAGGTCCACGCTCCGTTTGTCGATGCGTGGCGTCGTCCCCGTATTGAAGCGGCGGACGTCGAAGCCGAGCTCTTTCAGTGAGTTGCTGAGCCCACTGCTCGCGAAGTCCCATGCACGTCCGGCAGGGATGGCGATGTCGCTGATGTGGATGACGCCGCCCAGGTACGTGCCAGTGGTCAGGATGACGGTGTCCGCCTCATAGCGGACGCGATAGTTGGTGACCACACCCACGACGTGACCGGACTGCGTCAGCAAGCGCTCCACGCGCTCCTGCTTGAGCGTCAGGTTTGGCTGGTTCTCCAGCACCTGTTTCATGTTGGCGCTGTATTGCCACTTGTCGCACTGGGTGCGCACACTCTGCACCGCGCGCCCCTTGGAGATGTTGAGCAGCTTGATCTGGGTCAGCGCCCGCTCGGCGTTGAGCCCCATCTCGCCCCCCAGGGCGTCGACCTCGCGCACCACCTGTGCCTTGCCGGGGCCGCCGATGGCCGGGTTGCACGGCATCCACGCGATAGCGTCCATGGAACCGGTGAGGACAAGCACCGTGAGTCCAGCGCGCGCTGCCACCAGCGCCGCTTCGCACCCGGCGTGTCCAGCCCCGACCACGATGCAGTCGTACCCTCTGCCTCCACTGAACTCGGTTTGTCCACGCTGGTTCTGTTCACTCATCGGCTCATCCCCCGTCATGGTATGGACATAGCATACCACGGTTGCCTAGGCGGTGCCTTCCAGTCTGTCATTCCCGCGAAGGCGGGAATCCAGTCCTGCGCATGGAGATGAGTGACTTCGGCCTGTTCGCCACGCGGAAAGCACTGTCGTCGGCGCTCAGCGGTCTAGTGAGTCGTGGACCAAAGACCCAGTATGATTGAGAGGTCCATCCCTGCGTGGAACAGGACGGAACCCCACAGGCTGTCGGTCTTCTGCGTGATGTAGCCCCATGCCAGCGCCAGCGGTGGAAGCGAAGCCAGGAACATCAGCACGTCCGGACTGTACAGCACTCCGGTATGATACAGCGTGAACAGAATGGCTATGAGGATATTGGAGGCCCAGGGACCGAAGAACGGCTCCAGCTTGCGCAGGAACAGCCCACGGAAGAGAAGCTCCTCGTGGGCAGCATTGGCCAGAACGAAGATCAGGAGCCAGGGTATCCACGGCAGGATTCTCGACAGGCTCAGGTTGTTGCCACCGAACATGAAGCGAGCCAATGGCACTGACGTTGCAGCCGCGATCCCGAACGCGATGAATCCGATAGTCAGACCTCGCCTGAGATTGCCCTTGTGGATGTAGACCGAGCCCATGGTTCCACCCGACACTCTAGTGAGGAGGAGAATTGTCGCGATGATGAGAACACTGGTCTTCAGCTTCATGAGGGCATCACCGGCGGGCGTGTTGAAGTCCGCCCTGATGGAGTTCAGCATCCAGTAGCTTGTGTACAAATCGAGAGAAGTCGCAAGACATGCGATGAAGAAAGCAAACAGCAGCGGCCAGTATGCCCGAAGCGATGTGCTTCTGCGTGCCAGCAGTGCCGCCGCGAGAAGAACCAGGGTCACACCCACCCTGGCGTAGAGGTCGACGGCACCAGGAAGCAGAGGATTATAGTTGTGCAGTACGACGAAGACGATGAACCCAAGCGCAAGGACCAGGGTACCCAGAACCGTCCGCTGCCTCCACGTTCCGATAGACGTGCTCTCACTCTGCATCATCAACCTCCTGAGTACTGGTTCTCTTGCTCCCATCATACGTAAAACCCCGCCATAGTCACGGCGGGGTTGGAAGTGTAACACTCTCGCAGGAACGGAACCGTCCCGAGAATGAGACAGCTAGAAGACCACTTCTCCGGAGTCTGTATGGAAGAGGTGCGTGCGGGCGACGTTCACGACCAGCTTGACCGTCTCGCCCTGCGCATACTCAAGCGCACTGCTGGCCCGTACGACGACCGGGGCGCCGGCCAGGTTCGTGTGGATGAAGGTCTCGCTGCCCATCATTTCGACGAACGAGATCCTCGCATTGAACGTGGAGGCGACTTCGGGCATGTTGGATTGGAGGTCGACCAGCAGGTCCTCTGGCCGGACGCCCCACGTGTAGCTGCCGGCGGACACGGACTTGGCGGCCTTCTGCTGACCGGCGGACAACTGTACGTGCTGTCCCTCGATATCCAGTGAGGGCGTTGGGGACAGGACCAGGTCAACGGGGACAAAGTTCGAGGGAGGAGTGCCAACGAATCCGGCGACGAACTTGTTGGTTGGATTGTCGTACACTTGGCGCGGCTTGCCGATCTGGCGCAGGAACCCGTTTTCCATGACGGCGACGCGCGATCCAAGGGTCATGGCTTCAACCTGGTCATGGGTCACGTAGATCGTGGTAACACCCAGGGTCTGATGAAGCTTTATGAGCTCCTCGCGGGTCTGCACGCGCAACTTGGCGTCCAGGTTGGACAGCGGTTCGTCCATGAGGAAGACTTTGGGCTTGCGCACGATGGCACGGGCGAGAGCGACGCGCTGGCGCTGTCCGCCGGACAACTCCTTGGGGACGCGCTTGAGGTAGTCCTGCAGGCCCAGCATGTGAGCGGCATCTGCGACGCGTTCGTTTATCTCCGCGGCGGGGATGTTGTGCAGCTTCAGTCCGAAGGAGATGTTGTCGCGCACGGTCATATGCGGGTACAAGGCGTAGTTCTGAAACACCATGGCGATGTCGCGGGCGGCGGGCGGAACGTCGTTGACGACGTCGTCACCGATGATGACCTTCCCTTCGTCAGCCAGTTCGAGACCGGCAATCATGCGCAGGGTCGTCGTCTTGCCACAGCCGGACGGGCCTAGCAGGACGAGGAACTCCTTGTCTTCGGCCTCCAGTGACACGTTGTTGACGGCCATGACTTTCCCGTAGCGTTTTGTCACGTTCTCCAGAACCACCTTTGCCATTCCTGCCTCCGCTTGCAGATTTGTCCGGGTGCCAAGGAACCGCATTCCTGTACGAACTTCCGCCGGTCTCAGGGACAATAACCTCTTGACTCAGCAGACCGTGGTATCTCAGTCAGTCTAGTCAATGGCTTCCCGTTTGCAACGGAGATGGCACCCCCGTCGTTCCGGCGAAGGCCGAAACGCACAGGCACGTGCAAGGCACAGGCCGATGCAACACGGCGACTTGTCGGACGCGGGCGTGAGGGTATAATACATAGCTTTGCACAGGGCACGATGGACGTGCCCGTAGCTGGATTGCATGGAGGAAGCATGTCAGTCAAATTGACCTTCTATGGCGCGGTAAACGAGATAGGCGGGAGCAAGACCCTCCTGCAGTACAACGGCACGAACCTGTTTCTCGACTTTGGTAAGGACTTCCTTGGCAGTACAGACCACTTCAGCGATCGCCTGAGGCCGGCGACGTACCTTCAGATCCGCGACTACCTCCGGTTTGGGAATCTTCCGCCGCTGGCGGGTCTCTATCCGCCGACCCAGTCACAGTTTCTTCAGCAGGAATTCGGCGCTACCCTCGATACGGGTGAGGTGGATGGCATCCTTCTGAGCCACGGGCACATCGACCATTTCGGGTTCCTGCCGCTAGTGGACGTCAATGTCCCGTTGTACATGAGCGCCGAGACGCTCGAGGCCCTACGGTTCTTCGACGAAACGGGCGAGTTCGACCTCCGCATGGATCAGCGCTCTGTGACCGTGTTCGAGCACGACAAGGTCGTGCACATTGGAAACTGCGAAGTCCTGCCTGTCCGCAGCGACCACGACATCATGGGCATCCTCGGGTTCATCGTGCGGTGCGGGGCCACGTCGATCATCTATACAGGCGACTATCGTCTGCACGGCCACCATCCAGAGCGGGTGCGCACCTTCGTCGAGCTGATGCGCCAGGAGAAGCAGCATTTCAAGACGATTCTTCTCACCGAGGGAACCAGACTGGGGTTCGGGAGTATCGACCAGCTGAGCGAGAGTGAGGTCCAGGAGCTTGCCACGAGGGCAGTCGGCACGGCCCCCGGCCTTGTGGTGACCAACTACTACGTCCTCGACACGGATCGCCTCAAGGTGTTCCTGCGTGTCGCAGAGAGGACGGGACGGACAATGGTTCTGCAACCGCAGCATATGCTGATAGCCCGAAAGTTCGCTCGTTTCGACAGCGAACTCGAGCTGCTTATGAAGAACGCCGAAGTGTACCTGGCCAGGCGTGGTTCGGGCAAGTATCTGGCGCCCGACTATCGACTGTTCGAGCAGGAGTACCTGGTGACTGCGCTACGCGCCGCAGACATCGCCGCGGAACCCGCCAAGTATATGCTGCAGCTCGATTTTTCCGACCTTGGCGAGCTGGTGGAGATCAACCCAGCCCCGCATACCGTCTTCATCCAGTCCGGCGGCGAACCTCTCGGGCAGTACGATCCGAACTATGCTGTTCTCATGAAGTGGGTCAAGGACTTCAGGATGGACTTCTACCGTATCGCTACCCCCGGGCATGCGAGTGAACTCGATATCAAGGATCTGGTCATGCGGGCGGATCCTAGCGTTCTGGTGCCCATGCATTCCAAGGCGCCCGAGGCACTGAACGGGTACATCAAGGACACGATCGCATTGCGGAGAGGCGTGACGTATGAGTTCTAAGGAGCTGACATGAGCGCAACCAGAAAGGGTCGACGCATACGGATCCTGCTCACCAACGACGATGGCATCTTTGCCAATGGCATCAACGCCGTTGGAGCGGCACTGGCAGCAACGTACGACGTGACGGTGGTCGCCCCTGAAGGCAACCAGAGCGGTTCCAGCCATTCTCTCACGCTGGGTGACATCCTGCCGATCCGCGAGGTGACGATGCCGTGCGGTCTGAAGGGTTTTGCTCTACGCGGGACTCCTACCGACTGTGTCCTGGTGGCTCTGCTCGACGTGATGAAGGACAATCCCCCGGACATCGTGGTCAGTGGATGCAATCATGGACCGAACGTCGGGGTGGACGTTCTCTACAGCGGGACCGTCAGTGCCGCCCTCGAAGGACTCCGCCAAGGGCATCCATCCATCGCGGTCAGCCTGGATATGGTGCACGGCGTGCAGCCACACCATTTCGAGACGGCGGCAGCAGTGCTCATGGAAATCCTGGCTGAACCGGCGTTCTATGCCGATCTGGTCAAAGCACCCGCCATCCTCAACGTCAACGTTCCCAACGTCCCCTTGAGTGGCGTCAAGGGGGTCATGATTACCAAACAAGGGTT
>JAPLGK010000075.1 GCA_026390195.1 Caldisericota bacterium | reverse complement strand
AGTGTTGCCGGAAAGAGCGCTAGGGCGCCGTCGTGAAGTGCATGAACGGCGGTGTAGCGATGTCCTCCCCTGCACCCGCAAGCACGCGCCAAAAGTACGTGGCGCCCGCCTCCAAGGTACCAGCAGGGAGCGTGAACTGCTGTGTGTCACCGGCTTTCGGGTCGACGACACGGTTGACGATCTGCACCAGGCTGGACTCAGTGGTTCCCTTGCCGACGTAGATGCGGTACCACGTCGCTCCCTGCACGGAGCTCCATTGCAGTGTCGGTGTGAGGGTTGTGACGGCAGTGCCGTCCGCGGGGGCAATGAGGATGGGAGGGAGTATGTCGATGATCGCGGACAGATTGATGGTGAACTGCCGATCGAAGGACCAGTTCCACGTGTCGCCCGTCTTGCTCCAGGCATCAGCTGTTCCGGCGATGACACCCCACCAGTATGGAACCCCTGGCTCGAGGATGCCCGCGGGCACCGTAAAGGTTGTCCCGGTGACGGCCACTTCGTAGACCTTGCTGTCATTCGTGCCCTTGTCGATAAAGATGTCGTAGCGGGTGGCACCTGGGACCGGCTGCCATGTGAGCGTCGGGTTCAGGAATGGCAGTAGTGCCTTGGGTGCCGGGCTCAGCAGGGCGGGCACGCCAATGCCCGACGGGACTGCTAGTGCGAATGCTGGGAACGGCGTCACCCAGAGACTGCTGACGCCCGAGCTGTTCTCGACACGCACGGTCCACTGGTACGTCTTCCCGGACTCGAGTGTCCCCGAGGGAATCGTGACCGAGGTGTTCGTCGTGGATGTCTCGTAGACCGTATCTTCAGCGGACAGGCCGATCCAGACATAGTAACGGCTTGCGTTGACAACAGGGCTCCAGAAGAGGACGGGTTCGGCCGACTTGACGACGAAGCGATCAAGGGGCTCGAGGATGGTGGGGCTCGAAGGCTGGACGATGGAACTGCTGGTCGTAAACATACGATCTTGTGTCCATGGGCCCCAGCCGCGTTCGTTCCCTGCCCGGACTGCCCACGTGTACGTCGCCCCAGGTTTCAGCACGCCAGGGCGGATTACGGGATTGGTGTAGGTGATGAAGGAGCTCACGATGCCGTCGCCGGATGCGTTGCGTCCCTCGCCAACCCAGAAATGATAGCGGGTGGCGCCCGGTACCGTATTCCAGCGGAACTGCGGAGTCAGCGACCCAATGATGGCCTCGCCGGCCGGTTCAGCAAGGGTAGGCCGGTCCAGTGCCTGCAGGCCGGTGCCTTCACGCTCCGTGACCTCGCGGACTGTCCAGGAAGCAGTCCGAGTAACGGCGCGGATGGACGCGGCAAACGTCGCGGGGAAGGTTCCTGCAACAGGCTTGATGTCCGTGCCGACCATCCCGAGGACATCACCGAATGCGTCGAGGACGGGAGCACCCTCCACGGCGTTTTCTGCGGCACCCCGGACGCTGAAGGTTCCCGTCCCGACGGCGTTGACGACCCCCGAAACCGTGAACTGAGGGATCCCAGCGACGAGCGGTCCGACCATGACCACTTCCTGGTTCATCTGTGCGCTTTGCCCGACGGCGAGGGCGAGCGCCTGGACTGGCGTCGAACCTGCTGCTCGCAGGATGGCCACGTTCCAGGATGGGTCGTATCCCAGGATTCGGATATCTGTGCGCTGAGTTCCGTCACCCAGGATGACCACGGCGCTGACGGCCCCCTTGATGACCTCGTAGGTGGTGACGAAGACGCCGGCTGTGTCGATGGCAAATGCCCCTGCGACTCCGCGCTTGCCGTCCGTGTACTCGACCATGACTTCAGCGACTGATGGCGTCGCCTTCGCCACGATGTCTGCGGCCGACATGGGCAGTCGGACTGCGAACCTCCGTGGCAGCGAGACAGGGCCAGTGGTCGCTCCTCGCACTGCCGTGACGGTCCATGCGTACTGCCCAGCGGTGAGAACAGCGCTGGATGGGATGAGCATGC
>JAPLGK010000058.1 GCA_026390195.1 Caldisericota bacterium | reverse complement strand
CTCTATCGGTCGCCATCGTCACCGTCGCAGGACTCGCTATGGGCCTTCCACTGGGTGGGGCGCTGGGCGACAGGCTGTTCCGGGCGATGCCCAGAGGGCGCCTTCTCGTGGTCGTCGCGACCATACCGGGATCACTCCTGCTCTGTGCCGCTCTCCTGGTCCCAGTGACGCACCACGTCGCGTTTGCCCTGCTTGCCATGACTGGCTCTTTCCTGGCGGGATTCGCGGCTCCGAACATCGGAGCTACCATTAGTGACATCAGCCCGCCCGAAGTCCGCAGCACTGCGCTTGCCATGCAGAGCCTCGTGGAGACGACCGGCGCGGCGCTTGCCCCGCTGCTGACCGGCATCGTGGCATCGAGGATCAGTCTGGGGACCGCCTTCCTGGTGCTGATAGCAAGTGCGTCGGTGCTGTGGACACCCTGCTACCTGATAGCACTCAGGCACGTGTCCAGCGACATCGAGCAGACGCGTGCCGAACTGCGCGCGCGGACCTCAACGCTGGTTGACGCGCAGACGTCAAGTCGATAGCATATGTCCAGTTGAAGAATCTCTTACAGGGGAGGAACGCATGGACAATCAGAACGGGCCGTTCACTCAGGAACCGGGACCAGCGCAGGGAGGCGGACAGCCTCAGCCACAGTATCAGTATCAACCGCCGACCGTGCAACAGGTCTCCAGTCAGTCGTGGTGGGCGGGCTTCATCAACTTCAAGACGCTGGTGATGTTCTCCGTCATCAAGTGGCTCTACATCCTGGGAGCAGTTCTCATCACACTGTCAGGACTGACGTCGATGTTCAGCAGGATATTCCGCCTGTTCGGAGGTTTCTGGGCCGGCCTGGCGATCCTGATTCTGGGGAACCTGTCCTGGCGTCTGACGTGTGAGACTATCATCGTGCTGTTCCGCATTGCTCAGGGGGTTACGAGCATCGACTCGAAGACGCACTAGACCGGAACAAAAGCACTCGGCGACGGCTGCCGGATATGCGTCGCCTGCAGGATTTTGTCGGCGGGTTCGCTACAGCCAGGGGTTTTCGCCCAGTTCGGCACCAATGGTGGTCGGTTCTCCGTGTCCCGGAAAGATGCGCGTGGCCAGGGGGAGCGTCATGAGGGTCACGCGTATCCCGGCAAGCAGCTGTTCGAACTCGTCCTGGCTGGGCGTACGGCCAACGCTGCCGGCAAACAGCGTGTCTCCGACGAACGCGTGGTCTCCCGCGATAAGGACGCTGCTGGCCGGCGTATGCCCCTGTATGGTCGCAATGCGATAGGTGATGAGCCCCAGGGGTACTTCCTGTCCGGCAATCAGTGGAGATGGCTCGGCGTGCATGGCGAACGGGGACCCTATCTGTGCGGCGTAGTTCGCTATCGGATCTCTGGCGAGTTCGACCTCCCGTGGGTCCATGAGCAGCGTCGCGTCGGGAAAACGTTTCATCACCGTGTCGACGCCCGAGACGTGATCGAAGTGCCCATGGGTGCAGACGACCCACCGGAGGCGAGCGTTGGCGCTCTCGATGACGGTGGCCACCTCCTCCAGCTCCCGGTTCCAGACCATGCCCGGGTCCACCAGCATGAACTCTGTCCCCGACTGCACCAGGTAGCAATTGGTCAGCAGGGGACCGACCGGCATGCGCGTGACCGTGGCTCCCTCCATTGTCTCATGAAACTGCTCCATTCCAGCCTCCTCGTACTCCAAGAGAAGTATACCCAAACCAGGCCTTAGGCGAACCACAAGGCGGCAAGCTTGCCAGAAACAGACGTGTAGCTGCCTTGTTTTGATGGTCGATGACTATTTCCTCTTTGTGTCCCATCTGGTTAGTCCTGATAGGTAGAGATGTCATGGCGCAGAGTCGTTCTCTCCAGCTTGCGAAGTGTTCCCATGAGCTGTATTCCTGTAGTGGCAGAGACATCAGCACGCTCGATTATGCGTTGACAGAGCGTTGGGGGCTTGTTAGACACCATCGCGATGCAACTTCCCATTTTGGTCTTGGAGGGCATCTTCTGGCCTGGAACCAATCAGTTCTGTGATCCACGAGTTGGCCGAACGATTCACGTGTATGTTACGTACGTCGCCACGTATGCATGACATAGTCATAGTGAATGTATACTATCAACGAACAGGGAGATGTGGTCACCAAAGACGCAGCAGTGCGAGGAGAAGAAGCCATGAGACTATCCGTCATTGACGCGGAACGCTGTACGGGCTGCCAGATATGCATGTTTGCGTGCACTCGCCGGCTGGGTTACGCCGGAATGGGCAAGAGCGCAATCCACGTCAAGTCGGTGGGTGGCATGGAGCGTGGTCTATCGGTGGTCCTTTGTCGAGCATGCCAGGACCCACCGTGTGCCAAGGTCTGTCCGGAGGACGCATTGGTCCTGCGCAAGGGTGGAGGAGTCCTTCTGAACCCCTCGAAGTGCACCGGCTGTGGCCTGTGCCGGCAAGCGTGCATCGTAAGCGCCATCTTCTGGGACGAGGAAGCGGAGAAACCGATCATCTGTGTGCATTGTGGCTATTGTGCCAAGTACTGCCCGCATGGAGTGCTGGCGCTCGAAGAACGCCGCAAGGAGGCCCCCAATGCTGCGACATGACCCGCTTGCCAACGTCCTGTACGTCGACCTGAGCAAGAAGCGCTCATGGGTCGAGCGTCGCGAGGATCTGTTCGGGAAGTATTTCGGAGGGGCGGGGGTCGCCATCCAGCTCTTGACCGAGAACTGCCCCGCGGGCATCGACCCGCTGGCCCCCGAGGCGCCGATCGTGCTTGCGACCGGACCTCTGGATGGGCTCTTCCCTCTTGCGTCCAAGACCGTGGCGATGTTCAAGTCGCCACACACTGGCAACTTGGGCGAATCGCACGCGGGAGGCCGTAGCGCAGTAGCTATCCGCATGTCGGGCCTCGGCGCAATCGTCATCACCGGCGCCAACACCAATCCAGGGTACCTCAGTATCGAGGGAGGCAAGGCATATTTCCTCGATGCCACCACCCTGTGGGGCATGAGTTCCAGCGTGACGGCCGGCCGCATCATAAGGCAGAACGAGAGCTCGGCCGGCCTGCACAGCATCATGCGCATTGGTCGTGCAGGTGAGAACCTGGTGACCTACGCCGACGTCAGCACCGAAACCTACAGGCACTTCGGGCGACTCGGCATGGGGGCGGTCTTTGGGAGCAAGAAGCTCAAGGCCCTCGTGGTATCCGGCAATCGGACGCTTGAAGTCGCGGACAAGGTCGCGTACCGGGCACTCTACGATGAGATCAACACGGCGGCAGTCAGCAGCCCCGTCATGAAGAAATACCACGACCTGGGAACGGCGGAGAACATCCAGCCCCTGTCTGCGCTCGGCGGGCTCCCGACACGCAATCTGCAGGCGGGACGCTTTGATTCTGCTGAAGCCATCTCAGGGGAGCAC
>JAPLGK010000121.1 GCA_026390195.1 Caldisericota bacterium | reverse complement strand
ACAATGCCGACCCTGTCTCCGGCACCAATGGCGCAGTGCTGAGACCGGAACAGGAGGCGATCGCCGTACATCTTTTCGAGGTTTTCCAGTATCAGCGGCATATTGTCGGGGACATCCTATCAGTTTACAGGTTGCCCATTTCACGTATCATGGTTTGCGGTACGGAACGAGGCTCGAAATTCATTATAGCAGCGAAACAGCGGCTATCTACAGGAGCACCAACGTTTCTATCACGATCAGCAGCCCGGAGGGACCATGAGAACGGCAGTGACAATCGAGCGACTCATCTCCCGGCCGGTCTCAGCGGACGGATCCTTTCCCCTGCCAGTCACCGAGCTCAAGAGATTCGTCAACGTGGCCTGGAGCATACCCTTCTACAGGGCTGGCGAGTCTCACAAGGTCATGCCCATCCTGGCTGCGGAGATGAACGACCTGAACCCTGACCGCAACTGGTGGAAGAGGAAGTTCCCCGGCGCGAACCCCTTCTTCCATCATTGTTCCTTCCTGCAGTACTACCTTGTACACAAGGGCGGTCAGCCACTCGGACGCATCGCAGCGTTCATGGACCGTTCCTACCATGAGCGCACGGTTCTGGGCGAGATTGGGTGGATCGGGCTGTTCGAGTCGTTTGACGACGACCAGGTTGCGGCTGCATTGCTTGACGCAGCGACTGAGGATCTTCAGCGGGGTGGCGCCGTGAAAATCATCGGCCCGGCACGGTTCAACGGCAACGGTGAGGACGGTCTTCTTGTCGACGGGTTCGACAAGCACCCGATGGTCATGGAGCCCTATCAACCCCCCTATTACACGCGCTTTCTGGAGCAGTGGGGAGTCAAGGAAAACGACTGGTATGCCTTTCGCATGACGCACGAGAGTGCTTCTCCATACATGCAGCGTCTGGACGACATGCGAAAGCGCGGGCAGGACCTCGAACAACGGCTGGCACGCCAGGGCGTTGCTGTCAGATCCGTCAAGATGAGCGATTGGGAAAATGAGATCGCCCGAGTGAAGACCATCTACAACGCGGCGTGGGACTCAAGCGTCCATCCGCAGTTTGAACGGTTCTCCGAAGAGGAGTTCGATTATCTCGCGGGCGAATTGCGGATGATCGCCATCGAAGACCTGGTCTTCGTGGCCGAAGATGTGACGAAACCGGATCACCCTGTCATCGGGATGGCCGTAACGCTGCCCGATCTCAACGAGGTCGTCGAAGAGTATGACCGGCTTCACGCGGGGTACGTCCCCAGCGACCACATCTACGGGTTGTCGGACGTACGGCGCGACCTGGGGATTTTTAGGTTGCTGAGGAATCGCGTCAAACACCGACAATTCAGGCAATGCCGCGTCTTTGTTCTTGGCACAACACGCAAGAAGAACGGTATCGATGCGGTGTTGTATGAGAGGACATACCTTGCGGCTCTCAACATGGGAGTTCAACTTGCATCAGGGTCGCAAATTGCTGACACCAACCCCGAGATCTATGTCCCACTGTCGCACATGGGCAATGCCGACATCACATGGAGAGTCTACCGTCACACGTAGTCTGTGCAACTTGGTGTCAGATACTGAGACATGACGTCATCGTCGAGACTATGGTGGTGCCGGGAGTGGGGATTGAACCCACACGGTGTTGCCACCGCGGGATTTTAAGTCCCGTGCGTCTGCCAGTTCCGCCATCCCGGCAGGGATGCCTAGATATACAGATGGAGGCAGCACCCGGATTCGAACCGGGGTATGAGGGTTTTGCAGACCCTTGCCTTACCACTTGGCTATGCCGCCTCTGGAGCGGAAGACGGGATTTGAACCCGCGACACTCGGCTTGGGAAGCCGATGCTCTACCCCTGAGCTACTCCCGCACAATCACGTGCATCCGTATTCTACACGGCGCGGAGGCTTCTGTCAAGCCGAGTGAAGGGGCTGTGAGTCTTCTCTGGCCAGACGCGCGAAAGCGGCCGTTGCGTCGACCGTGTGTCTGTCCATCGCACGGGAATGCTGGCGCAGATATGCCACCGTCTGCGAAAGCGCGCGCAGCATTGCGGCTTCGAGATTGCTGAACAGCAGAGAACGCACTTCCCCGACGCCGGCGAAACGGCGGCCCGACTCACAGTAGTCGGCAAGGAAGACGATCATCGCCAGTGAGTCCATGTGAGGCGCGCCGGTCGTGTGCAGAGCAATTGCCCGCAGAATCTCAGGGTCACGCACATCAAAGTCGCGTCGAGCGATCAGCGCCCCGACAGGGGCATGGAGGACGAGCGGGGCGGATGTCTCAGCCATCTCACGAGTCAGAGGGTCATCGGTGTCCTTCACCAGCTCGAGCAGGGAAGACTGAGGCTCGTCCCTCGCGATGTCGTGCAGCAGAGAAGCGACGCTGGCCTTCTCCTGAGATACTCCCCAGAAACGGGCAAGTCTCACTGCCAGTGTCTCCACGCGGAGCGTGTGCGCCAGACGTTTCTTCGAAACACGCCCGGCGACGAGGTCGACGAGGCGGACTCTCTCCTGTGGTGTCACTGACCTCTGTACAATCCGTGCTCTGCAATGTACGCAGCGACGGACGGGGGTACCAGGCTCTCGACAGAGAGACCCTGACGCAACCTGTCGCGAATCAGAGTCGACGACAGGCTGTCGAACGGGTTGACGTCGAACAGAGCCCTGGCATGGACTTCCGGGGTGCCTGAACGGTGCCGGCCGGCGCGGGGGACGAACCATAGCTCGACCTGATCCAG
>JAPLGK010000056.1 GCA_026390195.1 Caldisericota bacterium | reverse complement strand
CTCACCGGGGGACGGCTGGAGTATGCCCGAAACTGGCAGCTCAAGGGACTGTGGATAGCTCTGGGAGCGTTTGCGGTCCAGACAGCTCTGTTCACTCACTGGGGAACAGGTTTCGTCGGCGAAGCGCTTGTCCCTGTTGTCTACGTCGTTACGCTGAGCGCTTTGGTGGCGTTTCTGGTCACCAACCGACGCGTTCTGGGTGTTCCGATCCTCCTGGTCGGGCTCATGCTCAACATGCTTGTTGTCAGTGTCAATGCTGGACGGATGCCTGCTTCCGTGGCGGCACTTGCTGGAGCGGGCCGCGTCGAGGAGGCGGACTTGCTGCGACTGCGTGGAGCAGCTGCCAACTGCGTCCTGATGAGTGATTCCACAAGGCTGAACATGCTGGGGGACAACATCGTGATTCGGCTGGGTGGGTCGATCGGTTCAGCATACAGCGTTGGTGATCTGGTTGCACTTGCTGGTGAAGCTGTGGTCGTGTTCGGCGTGTTGAGAGCAAAACCGTCAGGTCATCAATCGGAAGAAAGGGTGTGACTAGCCTGCTTTCATCGTAGCGACGGAAACTGCTCGGGATCTCTGCCATATCGAGAGAAACTGGGGTGCGAGAACGATGACTGAAAACGGGTTTCTTGTGAGTGATGCTGTTTTGGCAGGGGGAGGCTGACCGTGTTTGTTCTTGTCATTCTCGCGTGTGCCCTCTGCCTGAGTCTGGCGACCGGCGGACGGCTGCGCCACATCGAAAACTTCCACCTGAAGGCTCTGCCTCTCGGAGTGGGGGCGTTCGTGGTTCAGCTGCTCATTTTTACGTCCCGTGGGGAATCCTTGCTCGGTGCGCTGCTTCCAGGAGTCTATGTCCTGACCCTCCTCATGCTCTTGGCGTTTCTGCTGGTGAACCGCAGGGTTTTCGGCGTTCTGGTCCTCCTGACCGGGCTCATGCTTAACATCCTTGTCATCGGCGCAAATCAAGGACGTATGCCGACTGATCCCCAGGCACTTGTCGCCACTGGACAGGGCTCTCACGCAGAGGAGCTGCTCAGGAATGGCACCGCAGCCAACGTTGTTCTTATGACTGACCAGACGCACCTGAATTTTCTGGCAGACTATATCATCCTTCCGTTTCTTGGCGACGTGGGTTCGGCCTACAGCGTAGGCGATCTCCTGGCTCTTGTGGGAGAAGCCGTTCTGGTGTATGGGATGGTACGAGCGGACAGAACAGCGCACACTGGTTCTACTGAGAACCAGCTTCCCGCAGCCCGAAACTAGTCCCTGGTCTTCTGCTCCGGTGGCTTGCCTGTCGCTTCGGTTATTCATGGCGTATACTCTTGCTGAAAGCAATGTGCTGACACAGGAGGTTCGCAATGCGCATCCGGGAATTGTACGACCTCATCGACGCGGTAGCCCCGTTTCGGCTGCAGGAGGAGTATGACAATGCAGGACTGATCGTCGGTTCAATGGACGACGACGTACGTGGGGTCCTCCTTTGTCTGGATGTCACGCACGAGACGGTCGAGGAAGCGGGCCGGGTCGGCGCCAATCTTATTCTGTGCCATCATCCCCCCATCTTCGGGGCGATCAAGAAGCTGGACCCAATCCAGCACTCGGCGCTGTTGGCCGCCATTCGTATGGGCATGGCTCTGTTGGCAGTACACACGAATTTCGACGTTGCGCCGAACGGTCTCAACACATTTGTGGCGCGTCGGATGGGCCTCACTGACCTGCGTATCCTTGAGCTTCACGAGTCGGAACGGTTGTACAAAGTCGTCACGTTCGTTCCTCCCGAGTTCAGGGAACAGGTCCTGGAGGCGATGTTTGCCGCCGGGGCAGGGCATACCGGCTCCTATTCGCGCACGTCATTCCGGGCCGCTGGGACGAGCGGGTTCGTGCCTGACCCTGGGGCGCACCCCTTCGTGGGTGAGGAGAATGCCATGACCAGCGTGGCGGAGGACCGCGTCGAGACCATCGTGCTCGGCCGGGACCTGGCATCTGTCCTGAAGGCCCTGCGCGGGGCTCACCCATGCGAGGAGCCGGCAGTCGACGTTTTCGAGGAGCATCTTCCTGGGAGCCCAGTTGCCGGGTTCGGACACATGGGGAGGCTTCCTCATGTCATGGATCCGAAAGAGTTCGTCGCGTTCATCAAGTCGTTCTTCGTACTTCCGGTGTTGCCGGTGGCGGGGACTCTGCCGGAGGCCATCGAACGCGTGGCCTTCTGTTCCGGATCGGGATCGTCGCTTCTCCCGGCTGCAAGCAGAGCGGGAGCCCAGGTACTGATCACGGGGGATGTCACGTATCACGGGGCGCTCGACGTGTCTCAGAGCGGAGGCTGTGTAGCCATTGTCGACCACTACAGCTCTGAGCGTTTCTTCGCGGCTGCGATGGAGGACGCGTTGCGGAGCGCGGCAGGAGACAGGGAGTTGCCGCCACTACACCTGTCGACCGCGGACTATCAGCCCGTTAGATTCTGGTAGAAGGGGCAGCAAAGAAAACAGCCCGAAGCGCGATTGCGGTCCGGGCCGTTTTCGAAGGAGGGCATGTAACCGATAACGAAGTTATCGATTACACCGCTACTATACGAAATGCCTGATTTTTGTCAATGGCAACGTTTGCATACTTGGCGGTGGCCGTGGACAGCATGCCTGCAGACTGCGTATCAGTGAGTATTCCTGAGTTGAACGTCCTCTGAATCGTGCTATTGTTTTGTCATGAAGAGAGAGGAAAATGTCTCGGTCGAGCAGTTCGGGCGTTCCACGTGGCTAGAGATCGATCTGGCCTGCGTACGGGGTAACTATCATGTCATCCGTGGGATGGTGCCGGCGAAGACCCATGTGCTGTGTGTGGTCAAGAACGATGCCTATGGGCATGGCGCGGTGCATGTGGCGCGGGTCCTCCAGGAAGAAGGCGCCAACTGGTTCGCGCTTGCTTCACTGGAAGAGGCTCTTGAGCTTCGACGGGCCGGTATCAAAGGTCACATGCTCGTGTTTGGCTACGTCCCCGCATCAGGAGTCCAGGAGGCAATCGCTCAAGGTATTGCACTCAGCATCCCCAACGACGACGTCGCACGCGAACTCGTCGCAGCGGCGCCCGAAAAGCAGCTGACGGTCCATCTCAAGGTGGATACAGGCATGGGAAGAGGCGGCGTTCTTGCGGAAGGGGCGCTGGACGTGCTGCACAAGCTGAACGGGATGAAAGGTCTTGAGGTAGAGGGGATCTATTCGCATTTTTCCTGTGCGGACTCGGACGAATCCTACTCCTCCAT
>JAPLGK010000076.1 GCA_026390195.1 Caldisericota bacterium | reverse complement strand
GACATCTATTCGGTCATCAAGAATATGAACACTCGCGGGGCTCCCGCAATCGGCGTCGCCGCTGCATATGGCATGGCTCTCGCTGCCCGAGAGGCGTTGACGGCTTCGCAGCCAGCACAGTTTGTGCTCGACGCCGCTGTCTATCTCAAGAGTGCCCGACCCACTGCGGTAAACCTTGCCTGGGCTGTCGATCGGTCTCTCGCCGACGGGGCGCCGAGTCTCGGCAAGGACCCACGGGCAGTCGTGGACGAGCTTGCCGCGTTCGCGGGCAGGCTGGCCCAGGACGACGAGGACCGCAATCTCGCTTTGTCGAAGTATGGTGCCAGATTGTTTGAAGACGGAGACACCATCATGACCATCTGCAATACCGGCGCTCTTGCGACCTATCGATATGGCACAGCGTTTGGCGCCATCAACGAAGCATTCAGGCAAGGCAGGAAGATCCAGGTCATTGCCCTCGAGACGCGGCCGTATCTTCAAGGAGCACGATTGACCGCCCTGGAACTCGTGAACGCAGGCATCCCGTTCCATCTTATCACTGACGGAATGGCCGGCTTCATGATGTCGCATCGGATGGTCACCAAGGTCATCGTAGGCGCCGACCGGATCGCTTCGAACGGTGACTTCGCCAACAAGATTGGGACCTACCAGCTGGCCGTCCTGGCCAAGTACCACGGGCTGCCGTTCTACACGGCGGCACCGTTGAGCTCGTTCGATTTCTCGATTGCTTCAGGCGCCGAAATCCCCGTAGAACAGCGCGACGAGCAGGAGGTCCTGTCGTTCGCGGGCCAGCGTGTTGCCCCAGAAGGCGCACATGCCTTCAACCCGTCGTTTGATGTGACACCCAACGAGCTGCTTTCGGGCATCGTCACTGAACGTGGTGTTTTCAGGCACCCGTTCGGCAACTGGGAGCGACCCTGAGCAAGAGCAACCTTGGCACAACTGGGAATCCCCCCTGTCAGCCGGGAGCCTTCGCGACTGGCACCCCGTTCTTCGGACAGAGCCCGGTAATGGCGCAGGCGTCGCAATCGGGTCTGCGAGCATTGCAGGCAGATCGCCCGTGGGCGATGAGTGCGTCACAAAGTGAGTTCCAGTGGCTCTCCGCAACGACAGCCATGATGTCCTGTTCGACTTTCTCCGGAACAAGGCTTTCACTCAGTCCGATACGATAGGCCAGGCGCTTCACATGTGTATCGACAACAACAGCCTGCTTACCGAACGCATGCGCAAGAACAACGTTAGCGGTCTTGCGTCCGACGCCAGGGAGTCCCGTGAGAAAACGCATCTCGGGAGTCACCGTGCCTCCCCATTTCTCGCAGAGTTCGAGGGATGCGGCCACGATCGCCTTCGCCTTGTTGTGGAAGAAGCCAGTCGACTTGACGATCTCTTCGACGGCACCAATATCGGCGTGACCCAGAGCACATGGGCTGGGATAAGCAGCAAACAGACGTGGGGTAACCTTGTTGACCATGACGTCTGTGCACTGGGCGGTGAGTATCGTTGCCGTAAGCAGCTGCCATGGGTCCTTGAACTCCAGAGCGGTGCCTCTGCCGGGATGAGTTTTCTCGAGTGTGGTCACCACCTGTCGAACGTGCTTCTGCGCTGTGAATCGCATCTCCATGTCTCCTCGCTTGACGTTTGCATGCAAACAACAGTATACTCCTATGTTATGGCAGCAAGATGGCTGCCGTGACCGGCTCGAACAACAACCCGAGGGTTCAAGGCCTCCTGGGGTGTGGCAAGGGGCAGGCCCGAGTCAGAGGACTTGCAGCCGAGCGTGTTCTCTGTATACTAGGCGAGTCCGGTTTTGTGGGCGGTTAGTTCAGGGGTAGAACGCTTCGTTGACACCGAAGAGGTCAGAGGTTCGATTCCTCTATCGCCCACCATCTGCGTTTCTTGGGAGCGGACATGGATATCAGAATTGTTGTTGACGACGCATCGTCTCGGTACTCCTTCAATGATGGCGAGTCCATCCTCATGGCCGTTCAGAAGCTCTTTCCCCAGCAGAAGCGATCCATCGTTGCTGCCAGGATTGGTGGCTTGCTCGTGGATCTGACGACGATTCCAACCAGGGCCGACGACATCCAACTGGTGAGCACCGCCAGCAGCGACGGGCTGGAAATCCTTCGCCATAGTACGTCACACATCATGGCCGAGGCGATAAAGGAGCTCTACCCGGACGCCAAGCTTGCCATCGGACCATCGATTGACACTGGTTTCTACTACGACATCGACATGTCGAAGACGCTGTCCCCCGATGATCTCGCTGCAATAGAACAGAAGATGCACGAGATCACTGAGCGCAGCGAGCATTTCACCCGGCAAGACAAGCCGATAGCTGAAGCTATCGAGTTCTTCAAGGAACGCGGCGACCAGTATAAGGTCGAGATCCTTTCGGAGATACCCGCAACGACCGTCTCGCTCTACACTCAGGGATCGTTCACGGATCTCTGCCGTGGACCGCATATCCCTTCCACCAGCTACCTCAAGCACTTCAAGCTCCTGTCGATCGCAGGCGCGTACTGGCGAGGGGACGAGAAGAACAAGATGCTTCAGCGCATCTATGGTACAGCTTTCCCGTCGAAGGAAGAGCTGGTCGGTTTCGTCACAGCCCGGGAAGAGGCTGCCAAGCGCGACCATCGCAAGCTGGGGCAGCAGCTGGACCTCTTCAGCATTCAGGAGCAGGCTGGCGCTGGGCTGGTTTTCTGGCACCCCAAGGGAGCCATTGTTCGCAAGGAGATCGAGGATTTCTGGCGTGCTGAGCACATCAAGCGTGGGTATGAATTCGTCTACACGCCCCACATAGCGAATCTCGAGCTCTGGAAAACCTCTGGCCATTGGGGTTTCTACCAGCAGTACATGTACTCGCCGCTGCAAGTCGATGAGGACCAGTACATGCTCAAACCGATGAACTGCCCCTTTCATATTCTCATCTACAAATCGCAGGTCCGCAGCTATCGTGATCTTCCGCTCCGGTGGGCTGAACTGGGCACCGTGTATCGCTACGAGAAGTCGGGCGTCCTTCACGGTCTTCTGCGCGTGCGTGGGTTTACTCAGGACGACGCTCACCTCTTCGTTCGTCCGGACCAGCTGAATGACGAGGTCAAGGGTGTGCTCGACTTCACCCGTCACATGATCGAGACATTCGGGTTCACGAAGTACAACATCTACCTCAGCACCCGCCCGGAACACTCTGTCGGAACGGATGAAGGCTGGCAGATGGCGACCGAGGCTTTGAGGGTGGCTCTTGAGGAAATGCATCTCGTCTACACGGTCGACCCGGGCGAAGGTGTCTTCTATGGGCCAAAGATCGACGTGAAGCTTGTGGACGCCATCGGTCGCGAGTGGCAGGGGCCGACCGTCCAGGTCGACTTCAATCTTCCTGAGCGCTTTGACGTCACCTACATCGGCGAAAACGGCAAGGAACACCGCCCGATCATGCTGCACCGTGTTGTGCTGGGCTCCATGGAACGGTTCTTCGGGACGCTCATCGAACAATATGCCGGTGCATTCCCTCTCTGGCTTGCCCCCGTGCAGGTCGAGGTGGTTCCCATCACGGACGTGCAGGAGGAGTATGCCAAGGCAATCACCGCCCGGCTGGTCGAGTGCGGCATCCGTGCCAAGGTCGATATCCGCAGGGAGAAAATGCAGGCGAAGATCCGCGATGCCGAGATGCAGAAGGTCCCATACATTGCCGTCATAGGCGCCAAGGAAGCAGCAGTGGACTCCGTGGCCGTACGCATGCGCCACGAAGGCGATCAGGGTGTGGTGGCCGTCGACCAGTTCGTCGAGCGTCTGCTCGAGGAGATCAAGAGCAAGGTCATCTTCGCCTAGTTGCTTTGCACGGGAACGTTGCTATACTCATGGAGGCTCGAAAGAGTCGAGCCACTGTAAAACGAAGCCGTGCAGGCTTCTACCTCCAGCTTCAGGCAAAGAGGTTCTTGAGTTCGCCAGTGTTCCATTTCAACTATATGGCGGCCGTTTTACAGCGGCCGCCATTTCTCTTTGTGGAGGTGTGGAATCAATAAAGACTCAGATCTGATTTACAACGAGAGAGTACGCTGGAAGGAAGTTCGCGTCATTGACGAGAACAATGGCCAGCTGGGCTTGTTGACGTCCGAAGCGGCTCTTGAACTTGCGTACTCGAAGGGGCTTGACCTGATCGTCGTGGCGCCAAACGCCACTCCGCCCGTTTGCAAGATCATGGACCTGGGAAAGTACCAGTACGAGCAGATGAAGCGGCAGAAGGAAGCCAGGAAGAAACAGGTCACAGTCGAGATGAAAGAGATGAAGTATCGACTGCGCATCGACGTTGGCGATCTGACCGTGAAGAATCAGCATCTCAAAGAGTTCCTGTCGGCTGGAAACCGTGTCCGCGTGACGATTATGTTCCGCGGCCGTGAGATGGCGTTCCCCGATCAGGGGCGTGCGCTGCTCAAGAGGGTTGCCACTGACCTTGCCGAGTACGGCACAGTCACTCAGGAAGCCAAGATGCAGGGACGCAATATGTCAATGATGATGGAACCATCCAAAGAAG
>JAPLGK010000024.1 GCA_026390195.1 Caldisericota bacterium | reverse complement strand
TAGGGACCAGCAGGATGGAAGGTACATCCACCGTGTTGTTATTGACGGTCTGGTTCGCATTCGCGAGAGTATACCCACCAAACATCGACTTGGCCGCTTCGACTGCAGCATCGCCAAGCATACGCGTGTCCTTGAAGACAGTCATGCCCTGAGTGCCCTTCACGATACGCTGGGCAGCAGCCAGTTCAGCGTCCTGACCGGTGATTGGAATCTTGAGACCCTGAGCGGCGAGCGCCTGGATGCAGCCGCCGGCTGTGCCGTCGTTCGGAGCGAGGACGCCCTGGATGTTGTTCTTGTTGGCCGTCAGTGCGTTCTCCATGATCTTCAGTGCATTCTCGGGCTTCCACTCAACAACTGGCTGTTCGGCAACAATCTTGATGGCACCACTGTCGACAAGAGGCTGGATGATGCTCATGGCTCCCTGCTTGAAGAGCTTAGCATTGTTGTCGGTCGGGGCGCCGGAAAGAATAGCGTAGTTGCCCTTCGGAACAGCCTTGGTAAGCCACTTACCCTGGAGCACGCCAACCTGCACGCCATCAAATGAGATGTAGACGTCGACGTTGGACGTATTCATGATCAAGCGGTCATAGGAGATGACCTTGACGCCAGCGGCATGCGCCTTGTCGACGATCGTTGCAGCAGCAGCGGAATCCTGTGCTGCAATGATGAGGACGTTGATGCCCGAGGTGAGCATTTGGTCACATTGGCTCTCCTGCAGAGCGGCATCCATGTTGGCGACCTGCGTCAACAGCTCGATGCCCTGGTCAGCACAATCCTTGGTGATACGATCCTTGTCCCTGACCCACCGCTCTTCCTGCAGCGTGGCAAGCGACAGGCCAATCTTCAGCTTCTTCTCCACGGGGGTGATAGTGCCAGTCTTGCACCCTGCGAGGACCGAGACAAACAGCATTGCGGCAAGCAGTACGACGATTGCCCTAGACGTTCTCTTCATGAGCCATTCCTCCTTGAAAGATTCTGGCATTATTGCCAGTGTCATAGAAACTCACGCTTGGCAAACAATCTGACCTTGCGCGCCAACACCAAGCCCAGCCCCAGGGGGCTAGTTTGTCCCGTCACTCCTGTGACGGGACCCCGTACTAATGCAGGCAGTCCACGATTGCCTGCGTCACGAGCGTCTCCAGGTACTCCTGCCGGCCCGAACGGCTGGACGCCGGCTGTCTGTCGAGGATATAAGCTTCAAGGCTTCGGAAATCCGCTTTCCCGTCCACGATGTCCTTACCGATACCAGTAGCATAGGACACATAGCGCTGTTCGACAAATCCGTCCAGCTCGCCGCTTTCGATGAGCTTCGCAGCCGCTCTCAAACCCAGAGCAAAGGTGTCCATGCCAGCAATGTGCCCGATGAACAGGTCGTCGAGCTCAAACGACGCGCGGCGTACCTTGGCGTCAAAGTTCAGTCCGCCGGGCTGAAGGCCGCTATTCTTGATGACTTCCACCATCGCGAGTGTGGAAGTATACGCGTCAGTCGGCATCTGGTCAGTATCCCAACCAAGAAGAGGATCGCCCTGGTTGGCGTCGACGCTGCCCAACATCCCGTTGATGCGGCAATACCGGAGCTCGTGCTGGAAGGTGTGACCTGCGAGCGTGGCATGGTTCGCCTCAATATTGAACTTGAAGAAGGAGTCAAGACCGTAGCCACGTAGGAAGGCGAGTGCGTTCGCAGCATCGAAGTCGTACTGATGTTTAGACGGCTCGAAGGCCTTAGGTTCGATGAGGAACTGGCCGGTGAACCCGATGTCCTTGGCGTAATCGACAGCCATGCGGAAGAACCGGGCCATGTTGTCCTGCTCAAGCCTAGAGTCGGTGTTGAGCAGGGTCTCATACCCCTCGCGGCCACCCCAGAAGACATAGTTCTGTCCGCCGAGGCGCTTGCTGACCTCGAGCATGTGCTTGACCTGGCCGGCAGCAAACGCAAAAATGTCGGCGTTGCAGGAAGTGGCCACACCGTGAACGAACCTGGGATTGCTGAACATGTTGGCGGTGCCCCACAGCAGGCGGACTGGGCTCATCTTCATGTGGTCCTCAATCAGCTCGACGATGACGTCCAGGTTGCGATTGGTCTCCCGCAGTGTGTCCCCTTCCGGCGCAATGTCCCTGTCGTGGAAGCAGAAGAACGGTATGCCGAGCTTCTCGCAGAACTCGAAGATGGCGTCGACCTTGACTTTCGCCTTGTCCATGGGGTCGCTGATCGTCGTCCATGGCCGCTGCATGGTGCCCCACCCGAACATGTCAGTTCCGTCCGCTCCCAGCGTATGCCAGTAAGCGGCGGCAAACCGCGTCCAGTTGGCCATCGCGCGGCCGAGGACGACCTCGTCTGCCTTGTAGTACTTGAACGCAAGAGGGTTCTTCGAGTCTCTGCCCTCGTACCCAATTGTGCCGATGTCCTTGAACACCATGACTACCTCCGCGTGTCTAGCTTCGCTGTTCAGCGACCCGTCTGGTATCTTTGAACTGCTCCTTCAGTACCCTGTACAGCGCCTTGTACTGTGCAAACCATGGATCGTATTGCTGTCTGCGCGACGCGTCAGGGTCATACCGCTCCACCAGCTTCACCCATCGGGACGTGTCCAGCCCCACCGCGTTGGCTGCCAGACGAGCAGACCCGTAGGCTGCCCCCTCATCCACCAGAGGACTCCAGATGGGCATCCCGAAATTGTCCGCCAGCATCTGGCACCAGAGACGAGAGTGCGACCCTCCCCCGACGACACGCACGCTGGTCATCGGAGTCCCCATGTCTGCGATGCTTTCGGCACCCTCGCGCAGTGCAAAGATGACGCCTTCGTGCACCGCACGCAGGATATCGCCCTGGCTGTTGAACGAGCTCATGCCATAGAGAACACCCCGGGCATCAGGGTCCCGATGAGGCGTCCGTTCACCGTTGAGGTATGGAAGGAACACGACGCCGTTGCTGCCCACCGGGCTCTGTCCGACCATCTCCTCGATACGACCATAGGAAAGGTTCTGAGCGAAGCGCTGCCGGAACCAGTCGAGCGCTCCCGCGGCCGAAAGGATGACCGCCATGTGGTAGTAGCAGTCCTTCGTGACATGACTGAACAGGTGGACCCGACCAGTGAGGTCGGGGCTCGGCGTGGCCGTAACGGCCACGACAGTACCGCTGGTCCCCAGGCTGATGACCGTATCTCCAGGCTTCTCGACGCCGCACCCGAACGCAGACGCCGCATTGTCCGCTCCTCCGGCGACGACCGGAACACCATTGAGCCGAGGCAGGTCCGGGCAGGTGATCGCTCCGATGACCGAACCGACACCCACCAGGTCCGGCAGCATCAAACGCCGGACCGTCAGGACGTCGAGGATGTGATCGTCCCACACGCCCTCGCGCACGCGGTAGAGTGACGTGCCAGAAGCATCGGAAGCTTCGATGGCGAGCCGGCCGGTCAACTTCAGGACGAGGTAGTCTTTGGGCAGGCAGAACCGCGCGATGCGGGTAAAGTTGTCAGGTTCGTTGGCACGAAGCCACAGCAGCTTTGGCGCAGTGAATCCTGTCAGCACGGGATTGCCGAATGCCTTGATGACTTCCTGCTCGCCACCGCAGGCCTCAGTCAGTTCAACACACTCCTGCTGTGTGCGCTGGTCACACCAGAGGATGGCGGGACGCACGACGTCACCGGCCGCATCGAGCGGCACGAGGCTGTGCATCTGACCGGATATCGACACGCCGAGGATCTCGAGATTGCGATCGACAGTGAGTGTGTCCAAGACCTGAATAGTCGCCTTCCACCAATCTTCCGGGCTCTGCTCGGCCCAGCCGGGGTGTGGCGTCGACAGCTGAAGCGGGGCCGAGGCTGTTGCGACAATCGTACCGGACACATCGACCAGTAGTCCCTTAACGGATGCTGTCCCCGCGTCGATACCAATAATGCATTCCTTCATCTCTGCCATCCCGTCTCGCTCCTACCTGCTGCACGCCCCGTTCACAATCATGTGCAGGCCAGACTTTACATATCAACAGCGATTCCAGACGCGCAATCAATGCAGCCAATCTGTTCCTAACGTTACATTAACAATCCTAGAACGTTTCACAAGAAAGTCAACAGTTCGCACACTGGCGGTTGCACGCGGCTTGGAAAGCATGGTTCACAATCATCACGGGAACGCCGGGGATCGCTGGTATACTCTCCCGGGTTATGAGCCACGTGAGGAGAGTGCTGGATGAAGACCTTCCTGTTCGACCTTGACGGTACACTGCTGGCCATGGACAGCCAGGACTTCATGCACGCGTATTTCGGTGAGCTCGCACATGCCTTGCACGGCCTCCTGCCCGCAGAGGGACTAGCCATGAACATCCTTGCTGCGACGGCGCGCATGCAGGCGGACACGAGCCCAGGCAGCAGCAATCTGGTGAAGTTCAGGAGAGAGTTCGAGGCCTTGTACCAGGGCGTCGACCAGCAGGCTGTTTGGGACCGCATCATGGAGTTCTACGCGACGACCTTCGACAACGTCCATGACGTCGTGGGACGCAACGAGCCCCTCTACCGGAGCGTCGTGTACTTGCGTCAGAAGGGATACCGGGTCCTGCTGACGACCAATCCCATCTTTCCACAGCTGGCTACGTACAAGAGGCTGGCCTGGGCTGGATTCTCTCCAGATGTGTTCGAGTACGTCAGCACGATGGAGAATTGCGGTTACAGCAAGCCCAATGCGGCATACTGGAACCATGTAGCCACTATCATGAAGGTCGACCCCGCGCAGGCGATCGCGGTGGGCAACGATTGTGCTGAAGACATGTCAGCACATCTGGTCGGTATCGAGACCTACCTCGTGACAGACTATGTTATCGGCGATGCGGCATCGTCGGGGGCGGACCACGTCTCGGACGCCCTCGGCTTCGAGCGCTGGGTTCTCGCAAATTACTGAGTCTGGGGCCGAACCACGCAGTGCCCGTCATGGCGAACACGCGGCCCCCTGCCACAACGATACGCCGTACGTCGAGGTCGGGCAGACCGCTGTTCAGACGCTGCCACGTGGTCCCCCCGTCCCGTGAGATCGCCGCTCCGCGTGCCGGCGTAGACGACTGCACCGTCAGAGGGAGGCTGGCAATGGCGGTGACCGATCCACCAAAGAGCCCCTTGTCTGGTCGCACCCAGACCGTTCCCTCGACGATGCCTGCAGTATTTGTAAAGACACACTGCATGACGACGGCCTCGCCTGCGCGGGCATACCAGAGAACGGCCAAGACAAACACGACCAGAACTGCTGTCAGGATGCGACCAACGTGTCTCATCACTGTTTTCCTCCACCAGCGGAGCTCTGTATCTCCCCAGAAACAACGCGAGCGCGAACGAATGGTCACGCCGCCCATACCGCCGTATCCGTTCGGATTGCATACGATTCGGGGGCGGTTACACTGAGGCCATACCACGATGCCGAGGTGAACCATGGGGATTGGCCAGCAGTTTCTGCACGACACACGTTACGCAGTGGATATGCCGGAGCAGCAGTCCGACCAGGAGAAGGGCCTGCCACAGCCCCCGCTGGAACTGCCTCCTGATGCCGGAATCCCCATGATCGGCCTGCCGGACCCGAAGACGCTGAAGATTGCCGACGTAGACCTGCGAACCGCCATCGACCGCCGCCACAGCGTCCGCCTTTACCGCGACGAACCACTGAGCATGGAGGAGCTGTCGTATCTGCTCTGGTGCACCCAAGGCGTCAAGGCCGTCACGCCGCGCCCCTGCACGCTCCGCACCGTGCCGTCGGGTGGCGCGCGTCATGCCTTTGAGACCTATCTGATGATCCGCGCCATCACTGGCCTGGAGCCGGGTATCTACCGCTTCCTGGCTATCGAGCACAAGCTGCAGTTCGTCAGGCCCGGGACGCAGACGCTGCAGGACGTCACACACCTGTGCGCCGACCAGAAGATGGTCGCGCTGAGCGCCGTCACCTTCATCTGGACAGCCGTGCCATACCGCATGATCTGGCGCTACAGCCAGCGCGCCTACCGCGGCTTGTTCCTCGACGCAGGCCATGTCTGCCAGAACCTATACCTAGCTGCCGAGGCCATCGATTGCGGGGTATGCGCGATCAACGCCTTCCTTGACGACGAGTTCAACACCTACCTTGGCTTCAACCCTGAGCAGCAATTTGTCATCTACTGCGCATCACTGGGGAAAAAGCCGACCGGCCCCCACGAATAGTCCCGGCCAGGAGAACATGCCGGCGCACCACCTGGGCTGGTCTCCCGACCGTTCCAGGGTCGGCCAGCCTCTTGCGAAGAAGCCTTCACTTGACACATCAGTATGCAGGACTAGTCTGGCGTGAAAGGGAGGCACACAATGCCCAATGCACTGGTCGTGTTCTATTCGCTGGACGGCGACATCCGATGCTTGGCCCGGTCGCTTGCCAAGGAGCTGCAGCTCGACACCATGGAGCTGGAGCTGGTCAAGCCGCACCCGACACACGGGTTCATGAAGTACTTCAAGGGTGGGTTCCTGGCGGCCACCGGCGCCACACCCCCACTCCGTCCGCTTGCCCATGACGCCGCGCACTATGACCTGCTATTCGTCGGGACACCCGTGTGGAACAGCCACCCAACCCCGGCCGTGCGCACGTTCCTGAAGGGCGCCGACCTCAAGGGAAAGAGAGTTGCTTTCTTCACCAGCTACGGCGGTAGTGACGTGAAGACCCACCGGATCCTGACTTCGCTGGTGCCGGGAGCCAAGGTTGTCGGACACATCGGTTTCAAGCTACCGCTCAAGATGGACAAGGAGCAGTGTTCTGCCGACCTGGTCCGTTGGGCCAAGGACCTGCTGAACAGCTGACGCCGCGTTCTGACGGTTGACGTGGGCCGCAGGGGCGCTATCCTGCCCCTATGTCCCGACGAAAAGCAGCAGTCATAGCTCCTCGCAGAGACACGTCATCCGACGAGGCGGCACTTCGCGCCCTCTACCGCAAGGATCCGTCACGCATTCTGCCAAATGCACTGTGGAAGACCGTCGCGCGCCTGCAGTCCCTCGAGTGCCGGTTCATTGATGACGCCGGCTCGGTGACGGGCGTCGAACTGCGAGAGCCCGGGAAGCTGCTCATCTACGGCACACGGACGCAGGATCCCCTGAAGGCTGCATCGGTCAAGCTGGATGGCGTCTCCACCGTGTACGTCCACAACGACTTTGTGGCTCCACTTGCCCCATGGTTTGACCGCAAGGAGGCCTTCTTCCGCCTGCTCCATGCTGGCAACGAGCTGCCACTGCGTGCCACGGTCCACGGCTACGCCATCCGCGAGGTCGACACCACAACTGAACTCCCACTCGTTGCAACCATCCTGCATGCCTGCTACGACACTCCTACGCCGGGCACGGACGAGATCGCGACGTGGACGAAGCGTCCGGTCTTCGACCCGCGCGCCTGGCTGTGGGTCATCGACCGCAAGGAGAACCGCCCTGTCGCTCTTGGCATCGGTGAGACCGACAAGCTCACTGGAGAAGGGTCCCTCGAGTGGGTTCAGGTCCTGCCTGTGTTCCGCAGTCTCGGACTCGGCACCATGCTCGTCCAGGAGCTTGTCTATCGCCTGGAACACAAGGTCGCGTTCACGACGGTTGCCGGTCAGGTGAAGAACCCCTGCGAACCCGACCACCTCTTCCGCAGGTGCGGGTTCACCGGGCGTGACGTCTGGTGGGTCCTGCACCGCTAGAAATGAAGAAGCCCCGGGGCAAGCCGGGGCATCTCCGTGCACACGAGAATCAACCCTAGGCTTTCCACGGTGGCAGCGAAGTCGGGACTCCATGCCGTCTGCGCGGCAGGGCCCTCTTCACGAAGTCTCCTCAGATCGTCAACATCCCCCCATGGTCCTTCAGCCAGCGCCTGCGCGTGCTATGGTCGGGGATGACGCCCGCGACGACCTCCCAGAACCTGCTCGAGTGGTTCATCTCGCGCAGGTGCGCCAGCTCGTGCACGACCACATAGTCGACCACATCCATCGGAGCCATGATGAGGCGCCAGGCGAAGCCGACGGTGCCGCTGGTACTGCACGAGCCCCAGCGCCGTTTGGCGCCCGTGATGCGCAGGCGGGGGACGCTCACGCCGACCAAGGGCGCGTAGTGATGGACGCGCTCAGCAAGAAGTTCACGTGCCTGGGCGCGGTACCACTCCTCGAAGACCACTTCTCCGCGGTCGAACGCCGCCATGTCCAGGCTGAACCCTGTCTTCTCGTCGAAGGTCAGTGCCGTTTCTTGGAATGCGACAACCACGAACGGCCATTCTCGCCCAAGATACCGGAAACGCTCGCCTGTCAGGAAGTCGTGTCGTGGCAGCAAGGACACGTGGCTGCGCGCCTTCGTGAGCTTGTCCTCTATCCAGCCTGCTTTCTCCCGCAGCAGAGATTCCACGTACCACACCGGCGTGCGTACTGGCGCACGCACCAGAATGGTCGCGTCCGGTCGTACCTCCAGTCCGATGGTCCGGCGACGCGACCGCACCAGCACATACGCGCCGGTGACGGGACTCGTGCGCTGTTCCCCGTCCGGTTTCCTCATGCCCATGAATTGTGAATCCTCATTGTGCCAGGCACAATGGTCTTCACATTCCAGTTGTCACAGCCGAGTCTTCCTCGGTCCCGAGTCCCCATGTTCTCCATGCGAGTATTCTGCGCCCATGTCGCAGAAGCGCAACTGACACGTCTCCACTTAACGCTAGCTTAACGCTATGCTGTTATCATCGACGTGCGCAGGGAGACTTGCGACATTTGGAGAAAGGATGAGAGCGACGATGAGAGTACTGGTGGTAGAAGACGAACCAGCGATGCTGTCCGCGCTTTCCGACGCACTGACACACGAACGGCTGGCGGTCGATACCGCGCTGGACGGCCGCGACGCACTCAGCAGGGTTCACATCGAGCGGGCGTACGACCTGGTCCTGCTGGACCTGATGATGCCCCACATGGACGGCCTCACGTTCCTCAGGACTATTCGGTCCGAAGGATACGCCATGCCCGTGCTGGTACTGACGGCTCGGGATCTGACGAACGACAAGGTCACCGGCCTGGACGCGGGCGCCGACGACTATCTGACCAAACCGTTTGACCTCGCCGAACTGCTGGCACGGGTGCGCGCGCTCCTGCGCCGGGACAGAAGCCCAAAAACATCCATCCTTCGGGCAGGAGCAGTAGAACTAGATACGGTGACCCATGCCTGCCGCCTGCACGGAAGCACTGTACTATTGGCCACGAAGGAAGAGCAGCTTCTCGAGTACCTGCTGCGCAACCAGGACCGTATCGTGCCACGCGAGGAACTGGAAGATCACTTGTGGGACGCCAAAGCATCGCTGTGGTCGGACACACTGCGCACGCATGTCCGTTATCTGCGTGCCAAGCTGGACACCGACCCGGAGCATCCACTCATCACGACCGTGCGAGGACTGGGCTACGGCATCGTCGCTCCTTCTGACAAAGGAGACCAGCATGAACACTAGTCTGACTCAAAGGCGCGGCGTTCTCATCGCGGCGACGGTACTAGTGCTCATCGCGGCAGGCGTATGCGGGAGCTTCATGCGGCGGTCCACGCCGGGAGCGGCGGACCCCGACAGCCAGGAGATCACAACGGCCGAGGTGAACGCGACGATCGGGGAGCGCATCGCGGCCATGGGCACGTATGTCACGGCGGGAACAATCCGCAGTGCGCTGCAGGATCAGCTCCCGTTGCTTGGAACATATGGGTTCATCCGCGTGCACATCGTCAGTATGCATATCGACGTGCTGGCAGGCACCGACTACGGCGTCACCGGAGACGAACGGTCTGCCAGCGCCGGCATCTGGCAGGACCGCTTGTCGCTGGCCCCCGTCGGCACTCCGGGCCAAGCCAGGCCTATCTACGTGCTGTATGCGAATACTGGTATGGGCAAGATTTGGGGGGAACTCATCATCGGCAGCGCAGGTCCCACCGCCGCTCAGGTCAGGGCCTCCGTGGCGTTCATGACCGCCATGTGGGTGTGTGTAGGCCTTGCGGCGCTGTGCGTTACGTTCCTGTTCTTGCCAGCAGGTACGAGGCGGCAGACCGGCGCGCAGCATGGGGCCGCATGGTACGGCTGCCTCTGGATGATGGTGGGCATACTCGTCATGACGCCTGTCGTGTGGCTGCTCGCCGCGCACACTCTCGCCGACGCACGCACCGCGTTTGCCCGCATCCAGGATGGACTGGTGACAGCCGTCCTCCAGCTCAATGACACGCAGGACAGTGACCAGTGGGCCACCAACACGGCGTATGCGTTCCATCAGTCGCTGGACCTGTCCAGCCCCGGCGGCTTCATCCGTCTGATGTCCAGTGGCAAGGAAGTGCTCCTGCTCGGAACAGATTACGGGTCTGCCTCAGTGCTGGGCTCGGCAGACATCTCACGATGGATGAGCCTTGCCCCAGTGGCAGGGGGGGCAGTCCGAAGGCTCTATGTTACCTCGGACGGCGCGGGCGACATGACATTCGAACTGGGCACTGGGGAGCCGGACTATTGGCAGATGCGCCGCCTGCGATGGATTCTCTCCCTGGTGGTCCCAGCGATGCTCATGATCCTGTTCGCCATCGGGTATTCGACCCATCGCCAGCATCGAGAGATATGCGAGTCTCGTACGCCCGATGAGACTGTGCATGCTGCCGTCTTGCGCCAGGCGCTGCTGACGATGCTGGTCGTCGTTCTCACCCTGGCGCCGGCCGCTGGTCTGATAAGTGTCGTCTACCACGAGGTCTCGCTCAGCCGACTCGACCAGCAGCTGCAGACAGATGCGGCTGCCCTGCGGGGACAACTGAGGACCATCACCTCGGCAGACCTGCAGGCGAGGGCCCCTTCTCTCCTCGAAGGACTTCCTGTCATGCAGAACGGCGCAGTCTTGCGGATCCAATCCGGTCGTGAGGTTTTCTATGTCGGCTGGTCTGGCTTCGAGCTGCCTCTTGCAGGGGCCATCCCCGTGACTCGCATGGTCGTCAATCACTGGGACTACTCGCTGGCCCCGAACCAGAAGCTTCCGGTGCGCGTCATCAACGTCAGCGACACGCTGAAAGATGGAACGCTGTACTCGTTCGCGCTCGCAACGACCTTCCGCCAGGTGATGCAGGACATGCGTGAGTTGTGGACGGCCGCAGCCTGGGCTGCCCCGCTCGTCCTGTTGTTCATCGCTTTGGCGGGAGTCGTCTCGGCACGCCTGGCCCTGCACCCGGTCGCCGCGTCGATGCGGCGGCTGGAACAATTTACGGGGGATGCCGGGCACGAACTGCGGACACCACTCAGTTCCATCCGCCTCAACGCGCAGGTCGCCCTCAACCAGGACCAGCAGCCCGACGAATTCCGAAGACATCTGACGGCCATCGCATCGCAGGCAGAGCGCTCCACACACCTCTCAGAGTCGCTGCTCCTACTGGCACGTCTCGACCGCGAGCAGCATGCTCCACTTGTGCCCGTCCAGCTGCTGGACATCTGGGGGGACCTGCACACAGCGTTTGCTGATCAGCTGGCCACAAAGGGACTGACCTTGCAGGCGCCGTCCGAGGCCCTGACCATTGCCGCCAATCGCGACCTGCTGACTGTCGCGCTGGACAACCTGGTCGAGAACGCCGTCCGTTATGCACCCGAAGGAACAGCAGTCGCCATTACTGTTCAGCAAACCGGACGTACGGTGACCATCGCCGTCACCGACCAGGGGCCCGGCATGCCGCCCGAGGCACTGCCCCACATTTGGGACCGCTTCACCCGCATCGACCCCAGCCGCAGCCGCGAGTCGGGAGGGAGCGGCCTCGGCCTGGCGATCGTCCGCAAGGCAGTGGAAGCCATGCACGGCCATGTCGCCGTCACCAGCAAGATCGGTATGGGGAGCATGTTCTCCATCATCCTGCCGGACGGCACCGCAAACGCCTAGTCGTATGCCAGCCGGATCTCCTCGGTAGCAAGCGTCGGCTGGATGAGCTCCCGCCATAGCGGGCTTTTCCAGGAACCCAGCGCCTCGTGAATCTTGAAGTACTTCTGAGGAATGGGGTGGGTTCCGACGACGACAGGGATGCCATATTGCTCCTGGATGAACCGTCGGAAATAGTGGATCCTCGCGCACGGTGGGTAGCCGACAAGCATGCCCGTGGCCAGATGGATGACCGTCACCCCGTTCTTCTTCATCTCGGCGGGAGCGTACTCGATGTTGCCCCCGGGACACCCCCCGCATGTGGTACAGCCGACGAGTTCCACCTCCTTCCCCGCGTAGATGCTGAACGCGCCCTCGCGGTTCCTCAAGGCGCGAAGACATTTGCCGGCCGCGCAGGTATGGTACCTGTTGCACATGATCATCCCGATACGCACGATTTCGCCGCTCATCGAACCTCCTCGTCACACAGAACAGATCTACATCAACAAGTCTAGCCACATTCCGTCTGGCCTGCCAGAGCAGCACATTGACCGACGACGCGCCTGCGGAAACAAAGAAATCCCCAGGCGATGAACCTGGGGATCTGACTCAAGAACTGCGACAGGGCTTCGCTGTCGATTGATCAGATGACATCCGGCTGATTTCAGTTCCTGTCGTTACAGGAACGCGACGCCTGGGGCGCTGGGGCTGAGTTCGGTGTGGCAGAGGCTGTCGATGCCGTAGCCACATATTCCGCCAGAGCCTCGGTGACGGGTGCGAAGGCTGCCATCTTCACGTCTCCCACATGCCCCGTGTCGGCAAGAGCAGTCACCGTGGGATCGATGGGCAGCCGTGCGAGCACCGGAGCACTGATACGATCTGCCAGCTCCTGTGCGTGGCTGGGCCCAAACAGCTCAAATGCCTCTCCACAGTGCGGGCACGTGGCCATCGCCATATTCTCGACGATACCCAGAATCGGCTTGTGCATCTGCTTCGCCAGTCCCGCAGCCTTCTCGACGATCATGCTGGCCAGCTCCTGCGGCGTCGTGACCATGAGGATGCCGCCGACCGGCAGGGACTGAAACGCGGTCAGGGGGACGTCGGCGGTCCCAGGTGGCAGGTCCACGATGAGGACGTCCAGATCTCCCCACGCCACGTCCGTCCAGAACTGCTTGATGGTGGACGTGAGCAAGGGACCGCGCCAGATGACCGGCTGGCCGGAGTCGTCCAGAAACAGATTCATGGAAATAATCTTGATGCCGGTCGCCGTCTCGGGCGGGAGGATGCCGACCGTGGAAGACTCGGGGTGTGCGGTCATGCCGAAGAGACGCGGGATAGACGGCCCCGTGATGTCCGCATCCATGATACCTACGTTCAGTCCGCGACGTGCCAGCCCGACTGCCGCCATAGCGGACACCAGGGACCTGCCCACGCCACCCTTGCCACTGGAGACAACAACCACGTGCCGCACGTGGTTGACCTGAGAGGTCATACTCTCATTGTCAGCAGTTGCCATGGGCTTCTCCTTCCTGATGGCAGGACACCTGTCCGGCAAGATTGACAAAGGTGTCCGCGCGGCAGGCCTCCACAATGTCGTCCAGTTTGCTCATGTCCGTCTGCATCACCTTGTAGCCGGCAGCGGTCAGTGCATTCATGGCACCCATTCCCATTCCACCCGCGATGATGATGTCACAGCCATGCGCCGCGTCGGCCATCCGGCCGTGGACCTCTTCGTGGCTTGCATCGGACTCGCCATGATGCTCCTCTCCATGGACATGCGCAAACTTGTCACGCAATTCTGTTGAGACAACCTTGCCATCAGTGATCTCCACAACTTTGTAGTAGTGGGCGCGGCCGAAGTGCTGACATAGTGTCGTGCCATCGTCGGTCGGTAGTGCGATTCGTGTAATCATCCTGGTACCTCCTGTTTTCTCTTCCTGCTGTCTGTGGACTGGTATGGCGTTCACGTCCTCGTCCCACGCTCTTGCAACCGTCAGCGGATAGCCGCGGACGAGTGCTGCTGCAACTTTGCGTCGAGCGCCCGCAAGGATACGTTGGAACGTGCTCTGGGAGATGTCCATGCGGAACGCAGCTTCTGTCTGGTCCAGGCCAATCAGGTCGCTAAGGCGCAATGCCTCCATCTCGTCGGCCCCGAGGACATGCAACGTCCCTGCGGCCTCCGGACAGAAGGTCTGCATTTCGTCATATATGCCACACCTGCGAGCAACCTGTCGTCTGGGCATGTCATCTCCTCGTACGAAATGAATATATATTCATTTCATTGAAATGTCAACCTTTGTGAGGAGACCGACACCCGTGCATCTCATAGCAGGGTTCACGCACCGGACGGCGAAACGAAAACCCCCGGGGATGTTTCCCCGGGGGTGCAATTGTCAGAGACGAAAGGAATCAGCCTGCAATGCAGCTGCCAGTGCCGAAACCGCGCATGCCCTGGCCGAAACCGTCGCCGCGCGATCCTTGCCCGACTCCGCGGCCACCGCGGCCAGCCCCCTGTCCAATCCCGGTACCGCCGGCAAGCGCGTTCTCGAACGCGGGCAGGTGCCTGTCGATGGAGGCTGCCTTGAGGTTGCCGAAGACCTGGAGGATGTCCTGATTGTCGACGACCTTCGCCAGCTCCTCATACAGGGCAATGTCCTCTTTCTCAACCGTGACGCCGAGCTTAAGGGCGTCTTCCACCGTGGTGATGCCTGCCATCAGGGTGCTGGTGCGTGCAGCCTGTGTGTCGGCAGGGACTGTGAGCTGATACTTTGTGAACAGGGCAGTCAGTGCCGCAACGTGCTGTTCTCCAGACTTGAGGATGTTCGTGAATGGCCGGGTGCTGCCCAGCTTGGCAATGATCGCCTGGTACATGTCACGAGCCAGATACTCCTCCTGCAATGTCGTTACCAATGCGTCCTTCTCCGCCTGAGACAACGCCTCGACGGGCAGGTCGGCGATCGCCGTGCAACTGGTGGCTGGAGCGGTGCGCCGAGCGCCCGCATAGGCGGATACAACACCAGCTCCCGAACCGACCAGGACTGCGACTGTGAGTACTGCTACTAGTATTCTCTTCATATGAGTTCTCCTTGTGTGTAGTTTTGGGGAGGCTCTCCTTCAGGAGGCTTCTCCTGAGTGTGGTACGCTGTGGTCCAACAATTCGTGCTCACACAATGGTAACAAAGCGACACAGTGCGGTCATACGGCGGGTTGTACTGAACATCTGCGTCAATTGCTATTCCTTGACACTGCGCGCCGAAAGGAGAGAACCTTCCGGGGCGCCCTTTATCCAGATACCTGCAGCGCGCCTACGGATTTGTCGCCAGTGCAGCCACCTTCCAGGAGCCACCACCCTGGGGGATGAATTCGACCCAGCGAACGTTGCGGCCGTTGTCCCATCCAAACTTCTCCGGCGGGTCGGATGTCTTCACGTCCAGGCTCACCTTGTAGAACTCGTGCTCTGCCGTCCACTCCTCCAGCCTGACTTGCTCGACGCTCACGACGGTCAGCGCACTCAGGCTCTGGAAGTTGGCCAGCCACATCTGTGCGGTGGCTTCGTTGGGTGATGCCGCGTACGCAAGCTGGCGCACCGCCCACTCGGGTTGCCTCGTGCTGATGAAGCCGAAGAATTGGCGGAGGTCCTTCTCGTGATTGTCCGTCCGCGGCTTCTGCAGTGCTTCACGGTCGATGGGCAGTTCTATGGGCTCATTGCGGTCGTTGACGGCCTTGAGGACGGCACCCGTGATGCCGTCCACAAAGAACCAGTAAATCAGCGTACCTCCAGAGGCAAGCGTCTCGGAGAAGGAGAACACCCACCCCGGCCTTTTGTGGCTGTCGCTGTCATATTCGTAGGTAAACTCCGTCCAGGTGAGAGCGGAAAACTCTGCGCCCTGAGCGGCGACGGCCTTTGCAGCATCCTTCATGGCAACTGCGGGGCGCTCCCTCGGCCAGTCAGCGTCCATGGCTATCTTCGAGAAGCTCCGCGTCCCGATGTCCGTACTGGCAATCGTGTTGCCCTTGATGCTGAACATCATCCAGTTCTCACCGACAGGGTCAGCGTACCAGACGAACCAGGCTGCCGACCGGTCGCTGTCTTGCCAGTCGGAGGCAAGGCGCATCGTGAGTGACTCACGTCCATCGACGGGTGCGAGGCGCCACAGCACAGCGTCACCGAAGTTCTTCTTCGCCTCCGGCCAGACGAGTTCGGCAGCCTGGACGGACGTCAGGCCGGCTGTCTGCGACGGACCACCGGATGTACGCTTGCATCCAGCCAGCGAGCAAGAGAGGACAGTCAGCAGTAGACAACACACGACGAGACGACGAGCGGTCATAGCCACCTCCGGTGGACGATGTCCTTTGGGTTCTGCCCCCAGTGTGGGCGGAGGAGGGCTCGTGTCAAGGACGTCCGGCCGCGCCTGCGCTCAGCCCACCCCGGCGAGGAAGGGGACGACGACCATGGAGGTGGGCGCACGGCCAAAGCGCCCGCAGCGCGGTGTGTTCGTGCGTGTCCTCCTGACAGACTCCCTTTCGGTACCAGGCATGACAGGTTTCTACACCAAGCCGGACTGGTGGTGCTGGATGGCAAGGCGCCGGTGGCGGTCGAGCAGCTTCTTCGTGGGGATGGCCAGCAGCGACGCCACCATGTGGAACAACAGCACCGGTGAGAGCCCCCCTCGGTATGCCAGGTACAGTCCACACGCGAGGCCAATGCTCGCGCCGAGATCAGAGTTGTGCGTCAACAGGTACAGGGCGCCGAACAGGCTGAGCGCGACCGACATCTCGAGCGGCATCAGCACGAGCAGCGTCCCCAAGGTGGTTGCCAGACCCTGTCCCCCCCGGAAGTGTGCGAACACCGGGAAGTCGTGGCCAAGCACGGCAGCCCAGGCCGCCGCTAGAACCCAGCCCTGTGAGAGGCTGAGAGCCCGTGCCAGCAGGACCGCGGCCGCTCCCTTGAAGACGTCGCAGAGCGCCACGATCACGGCAGGGACGGCTCCGACGGTGCGCGCCACGTTGCGTGCCCCCATGTTCCCGTCGCCTACCTCCCTGATGTCGACACCCGCCCGTCGCCCTGCGATGACGGCTGATGGAATGGATCCCAAGGCATAGGCCAGTACGACTGCGAGAATGGCAGCAGGCAGTTCCCAGGGTGTCATAACCACCACCTCCTCATCGCACGGCTACCTGCTGAGGAGCGCGACGACGAACAGCACGACCATCAGAGCGGAGGCGACGAAGAAGATCTGACGCTCCCGCTCCGTGGGCGCGGGGATCGAACCCTGCCACCATGAACGCACAGGGAGCTGGGCCAGCTGGAACACAGACCATAAGGTGCCAGGGCTCGTTGTCGGCCGCGAGCCCCCCGTCCCGGAGCGCATTCCATCCCAGGGACGCCGCCCGCCCCGTAGCACGCCGTTTCCGACGCGTGCCAGTGCCGGACGCACGCCTGCCGACCACCACGAGGTCCACCTCGAGGGTCGCGACGCAGACGGGGGCGTGTGCCAGGGCCTAGGCACCACGCGCTCTATGAGCACGCGTCCGCACGACGGGCACCGTTCCGACTCCCATGGGACGACGGAATGGCAGAAAGGACAGGGACGGTATCCGGTGGGCATGTCTCCGTACGATCCATTCATACTCTGCCGCACGTTCGGCTGCGTCTTGTCCCAATATCCCTCTTCCATATGGGACCTCCTACCCCAACAGTGTATTCCGCCTGAGTGTTGTGAACACCACCCAAGGGTATGCAAAGAAGGCTGCCGGTCCCTCTTGGCCAAAGGGACCGGCAGCTTGTTTCAAACCTGCTCTGACGTTCTCTACCTTTTTGTCAGCAAGTGACAGGCGGCGGTATGCCCGGGTGCAACTTCGATCATCGCTGGCTCCTGCTCCTTGCAGATGGGCATGGCGTAGGGACACCGCGTGCGGAAGTGGCAGCCGGACGGAGGGTTCACCGGTGACGGCACGTCGCCCTGAAGAATGACGCGTTCGCGTTTCGCCTCGGGGTCAGGCACCGGCACTGCCGAGAGAAGAGCCTGCGTATACGGGTGAAGTGGGTGGTCGAACAGCTCATCGTTGTCTGCAGTCTCGACGATCTTGCCGAGATACATGACTGCCACACGATCGGACATATGGCGTACAACAGCAAGGTCGTGAGCAATGAAGAGATACGTCAGGTTCAGCCTTTGCTGCAGCTCCTGGAGCAGGTTGATGATCTGCGACTGAATCGACACATCCAAGGCCGAGATGGGCTCATCCAGGACAAGCAGTTCTGGATTGATAATAAGCGCGCGGGCAACCCCGATACGCTGACGCTGACCACCGGAGAACTCATGAGGATAGCGCTTCTCGTATTCAGGGCGCAGACCCACAGTCTCCATCATGGTGGCGACAGCCTGTTGGCGTTCCTTGCGGGTACCGATGCTGTGCACATCCAGAGGTTCCCGAATGATATCGCCCACAGGCATGCGTGGGTTGAGTGAACCATACGGGTCCTGGAACATGATCTGCATGTTCCGACGGAGGGGCCGCATCTGGTCCGCGGTGAACTTCGTGATGTCCTTCCCTTTGTAGATGATTTTTCCACTGGTGGGCTGCAAGAGCTTCAGTATGGTGCGCCCGGTGGTCGTCTTGCCCGATCCGGATTCTCCCACCAAGCTCAGAGTCTCGCCCTGATTGATAAAGAAACTCACCTCGTCCACAGCCCTGACTGAGGCCACGGTCATAGAGAAGATTCCTCCCTTGATGGGGAACCACTTCTTGAGTTTCTGGACTTCTACGAGTCTGGTTGCCATGGTCATTTCTCCTCTCTGCCTATGACTCGATGGGATGGAAGCAACGAACGAGGTGGCCCGGGGTCAGCTCGACGATTTCGGGTTCCTCCTCGCGGCACTTCTCCGTAGCACATGGGCAGCGCGGGTTGAAGTAGCAACCCTTGGGCATGTGGTAAGGGGAGGGGACCATGCCCTCGATGGCAGGCAACGGTTCGTTGGTCTTCTTCTCCGTGAATTTCGGAATGGACTGCAGCAGACCGTACGTGTACGGATGACGCGGAGACTTGAAGATATCTTTGGCAGACGCGCTCTCGACAATCTTGCCGGCATAGGCGATGTTAATGGTGTCTGCCATTTCGGCGACAACGGCGAGGTTGTGGGTAATGATGAGAATGGCCATCCCCAGCTTCTTCTGAAGCCCGCGCATCAGGTCCAGAATCTGCGCCTGGATGGTGACATCAAGCGCCGTCGTGGCTTCGTCGGAGATCAGCAGCTCAGGGTTGCATGACAGCGCCATGGCGATCATGACCCTCTGACGCATGCCACCGCTCATCTCGTGAGGGTACTGGCTGAAGCGCCGCTCCGGTTCGGGGATGCCGACCAGGTGAAGCATCTCGATGGTACGCTTTTTCGCTTCGGTGGCATGGATCTTCTGATGCAGGCTAATAGCTTCGCTGATCTGATTCCCAATCGTATAGACGGGGTTGAGTGATGTCATAGGTTCCTGAAAAATCATGGCAATTTCAGAACCCCTGATCTTCCTCATTTCTTCCTCGGTCTTTTTGAGTAAATCCTCGCCTTCAAATAGAAGTTCACCACCGATAATCTTCCCGGGTTTGTCTATGAGGCGCATTATGGAAAGCGAAGCTACGCTTTTCCCGCAACCACTTTCTCCAACCAATGCAACAACCTCTCCGCGCCTAATTGTAAAACCCATACCATCAACGGCCTTAACCACGCCATCATCTGTGAAGAAATATGTTTGCAAATCTTTGACATCGACCAATATCTCATTCTTTTCCATTTTTCACCTACCTATAAAGCCTTGGATCCATTGCATCACGAAGACCGTCACCAAGGAAATTGAAACCAATGGCGGTAATCAGGATTGCCAACCCCGGCGTCCATACGAGCCAGGGAGCAATTGTCATAGCATACTGAGCATTCTGGAGGATGTTACCCCAAGAAGGGGTTGGTGGCATAACGCCGAATCCAAGATAGCTTAACGCCGCTTCATAGATGATGTTTCCTCCAACTCCAAGTGTGGCAGACACGATAATTGGAGCAAGTGCGTTAGGAAGCAAATGTCTCCAGATAATTCCTGCATTTGATACACCTATTGCTCTCGCGGCTTCAGTGAACTCACTTTCTCGAAGGGAAAGGAACAGGCCCCTTATTATTCTTGCATCTGTCATCCAGCCGAAAATTGCAATAATGAGGACAATCTTCCAAACTCCTGCACCAGGAATAACTGAAGAAAGAACAACAAGCAGGGGAAGCACTGGGATTGAAAACATTATGTCAGTGAATCTCATCAAAACTGCATCAAGGATACCGCCATAATAACCTGCATATGCGCCAACAACTATTCCTACAAGAAGTGCAGAGAAAACAGACGAAAACCCTACCAAAAGAGAAATCCTTCCGCCAAGCAGTACTCTCGTGAAAACATCTCTTCCTAGTTCATCCGTTCCAAACCAATGTCTTGAAGATGGGGCCTGCAAAACATCAGTTGTTGCATTACCCATTTCATTCATCGTATAACGAGTGAAATACGGACCAAAAACACAGAGCAATACTATAATAGCCAGCAGAAACATTGAAAAAACAGCTAACTTATGCTTCTTCAAGTGTTTGCCGACAAGATACCAGTAACCTTCAACCCTTGTACTGACTTCCTTTTGTTGAGTTAACTCTCCAATCATTTCTACCTCTTAACTATACTTGATGCGGGGATCTACCATAGCGTACAGGAGATCCGCAACAAGGTTACCTAGGATTAGAAGGTAGGATTCAATCAAGAGACAGGCCATTGCAAGTGGAAAATCATTGCTCGTCATCGCGTTAAGCGTCAATCTTCCCATCCCAGGAATTGCAAAAACAGTTTCAGTAATCATGGCGCCAGAAATCAGACCGGGCAGCGCCAATCCAAGTAAGGTGACAATAGGGATAAGAGCATTTCGTAACGCATGTTTTACTATGACTGTTCTCTCTGGGAGTCCTTTTGCCCTTGCGGTCCGTAGATAGTCCTGATGCACTACCTCAAGCATAGAACTTCGAGTGTATCTCATCCAGGAACCCATTTGAAAAAAGGAAAGTACGATTACCGGCAATATGAAGTACTTTGCTTGATCCAATACTCTTGCGAAAAAAGGCGCGCTTTCCATGCCAGGAGTCATTATTCCGCCAATAGGCAACCAGTGAAGCTTCAATCCAAAAATCATCAACAAGACAAAACCAAACCAAAATGTTGGCATTGACATACCAAAGAAAGAAAATCCTGTAAAAACATAGTCAAATAGTGTATATTGTCTAATAGCAGAATAGATTCCTATAGGCACTGATACCACAAATGCCAAAATGAACGCTGCGAGTGAGAATTTGAGAGTCCAGCCTATTGCGTGGCCAACAAGTTCAGTGACGGCTCGACCGCCTGCAAAAATTGAAAGACCCCAATTCCCCGTAAGCATAGACCAAAACCATTTGAAAAACCTCAAGTAAATGGGGAGGTCAAAACCCCACTGATGCTTTAGCCTTGCAATATCTGCAGGCCTGATTCGAGGGTTAACCATCATTTGTGTAAATGGGTCGCCAACCAGACTGAGTATCAAGAAAGTAACAAGAGCAACTCCGATGAATAATGGGATCATCTGCAGGATTCTTTTTGTGACATATGTTTTCACTGTTTAGAAAACCTCCTTATCATACTCGGGGCTCCTTTGCAAGGGGCCCCTTTTTGCAAGGGGCCCCACAAAGAATTCAAAAATCAAATTGTACTATTTCTTCTCCCAATACCAGAGTTCAGAGTTGTAAGTATAGCCAAGAGATGATGAAAGGCTATACTGGAATCCTGCCATTGCAAGATTAGTCTTTGGAGTGTAAATGTCTACCCACCAGTTCAAAGGAATTTCAGGAACAAGTTCAGTCAATCTTTGCAGACCAACAAAGTAGTTCTTGATTCTGATGGCTGTATCAACTTCATGCGTTGCAGTGTAAAAAGCATCGTTGAGAGTCTTGTCGTTGATACCAGTATAGTTCTGTCCTTGCCAGTTATTCGCTTCAGTTGGGATTTGATCTGCCCCATACATGGTATAGCCGGAAGGATCAACGGGGTCTCCACCCCATGCAAACATTGCAATCTGGAACATTCTATGAGTGCAGTAAGTGCCAAAGAAATACGTAGAATTTAGGAATTTTAGTACAATGTCAATACCAATCTGCTTCATTTGGGCTTGAAGAACCACTCCTGAATCCTTCCTATCTTGCCTTGTAGTAGTAGAAAGCTCAAGAGTCAACTTCTTTCCGTCCTTGTACCTATAGCCGTCCGCTCCAACTTTCCACCCTGCCTGATCAAGCAGTTTCTTTGCCATTTCAAGGTCGTAGGCAGGGGTAAATGTACCAGGCTTGGTGTATTGTGAGCCAGGGAAGAAGATCAAGGTATTATTGACACTTCTTACTCCAAGATGGACTCTATCTACAATATCCTGGTAGCCAATTCCGTACGCAATAGCCTTCCTGACATTAACGTCACTTAAGATAGGGTCGTCAACATTCAAGTCAAAATGCTCCCAGTAGGTAGAAGGAATATACTGAATCTTTATTGTCTTAATGCCTGCTGCTTGCTTTGCCTCTTTTGCTCCAAGTCCAATGAGAGTAACATCGCATGCGCCTGCTTGAACATTCATGAGCATTGTGTTCGTATCAGGGTACCATCGATAATCGTATTCCTGAACAAGAGGCTTAGAGCCTGCCCAACCAAACCAGTAGGGATTTGGAACCAAGGAGATATAAGCACCTTCGGACCAGGTCTTAATCTGATATGGTCCTAGATGGACTGGCTTCTTGATAAGGTCAGATGCCGTAAGGTCTTCGGTTTTTACTTGGCTGTAATAGTGGGATGGAAGAATCGGAAGTCCCATATTTGCAAAAGGAGTTAAGGCATTCCAGGTAATGACCATTGTGTATGGGTCCGGGAATTCGATCTTCTCAATCTTGTCATATGGGTCAGTTGTAGGAATCTGAGAGACTTTTCCTGAAAGATAAATCTCATATACTGCATAATTGATATCTGCCTTGTAGTCAACTGGAACGCCATCAGACCACTTCACACCCTTTCTCAAATAGTAAGTAGTCGTCATGTAATCCTTGCCATCAACTTTGTAGACTTTCCATGTGCCATCAGCAGTATTGGGGACATTGAGAGAAATCCTTGGGGCAAGCGTTCCGTTCGGGAACTCATAAATCAGACTATCTTCAAATTGCATTTCAAGTTCCCTTGCTGCCATCATCGATGTTGCGAAAGAAGGAAGTGCATCGGGTTCTTGTGTTTGTGCAATTGTAACCTTTCCACCAACCTGTGGAGGAAGAATAATCTTGTAGATTGCATAAGCACACTCTGCCCTTGTTGAACCATCCTGCGGAGCAACTACTCCTGCTGGAAGCCTATACGTCATAATCTGAATGTCAGGCCTGTACGCAAGAGTCACTGCACCAATTGCCCAGCTTGAGATTGATTTTAGATCATTCGCCCAAACAATTGGGTCGCCTGTGAAGGCATTTGCTTCTGCTTCTTTGCCAAGAACTCTCACACCAAGAACAGCAAGCTCTTGCCTGGTAATAAAGCCTGCAGGCTTAAATGTTCCATCTGCATAACCTTTGATATACCCGGCCTTGGCAGCTGCTTCGACGACGCCGTAGGACCAGCGGGTCGCGGGGACGTCACTGAATTTCGCCTTGGCGGTGACGGGGGCGAGGCCCGTGGCGAGGCTCTTGGCGACGGCGATCATCTTGGCGAACTCTTCGCGGGTGACCTTGGCCTCGGGCCTGAAGGTGCCGTCCGCGTAGCCGGTGACAACTTTCTTCGCGGCTAGCGCGGTAATCGCGTCATATGCCCAGTACGACGCGGCGACATCCTTGAAGCCGGCAGCGCGCGCGGTGAGGACTGGGGAACAGACGGCAAGCAGCATAACGACTGCAAGAACGATAGATAGGAATCTCCTCATGTAATTCTCCTTCCTTAGTAGGGTAGTTGCTGAAAACGAGTTCAGGTGGAACGGTGGTTGGCGAGGACCTCCTTCCTCGCAGGCAGTTATCGCATTAATCAACCTCAGTTGCTCAGTCACGGTTACCAGTTTGCAAAGACGCAACACCAGTCTCCACACACATGGTGCACGTCCCTGTTGCGCCACGGCGTATGGCAAGGCACATCAACATCTATTTCAACATTACACGAACGGCATCTTTTGTCAAGCAACAGGTAGGGCGGGGCTCTGAGCACCAAGCGAATTGTCTCAGCAATCGTTCGGCGCCTTGATGCATCAGCACACACCTGTGGCGAATCGTGAAGAGGGCGAGCAGTCTCCGTGGACACGCCCGGGATGCGAACGGGGCCTTCGTGCAAGGGCCCCCGACAGCTTGCTGGACAGGAAATGGTCAATCAAGCCTTGTTCTCCTGCTGTTCCTTGCGCCACTTGAAGAAGTCGAGTGCCACCTGAGGGAAGATGGCATACGACAGGACGTCTTCCTCCTGCTGGGCATACTCCTTGACCTCGCCCTGGAACTTGGCCATCTGAGGTTCGATCAGGTCCGCGGGACGGCAGTCGATGGTCGGTTCGTCGCCGATGATCAGCTGCTTGATCTCGTCCGAGATCGGCACCGACGCGCGGCCGTACTCTCCCCTGACGAGCGCCTTGGTCTCCTTGGTGCATTGCACGTACCGGCCCATCATCACGTTGAACACGGCCTGCGTGCCGACGATCTGCGACGTGGGCGTAACGAGGGGCGGGTAGCCCAGGTCCGCGCGCACCTGTGGCACCTCCTTGAGAACCTCCTGGTACCGGTCGAGCATGTTGGCCTGCTTGAGCTGGCTGACCATGTTGGAGATCATGCCGCCGGGCAGCTGGTAGATGAGCGCGTTCACATCGACCCCCATCACCTTGGCGTCCAGCAAACCCGACTCCAGCGCCTTCTCGCGGACCGGGATGAAGAACTGCGCCACAGCGTTCAGGGCTTCGAGGTCGATACCCGTGTCGTACGGCGTTCCTTTGAGCGCGGCCACCATGGTCTCGGTACACGGCTGCGACGTTGCGTTGGCAAATGGAGAGATGGCGCAGTCGACGACGTCGGCTCCAGCCTCGATCCCCTTGAGGTACGACTGTCCCGCCAGGCCGGTCGTGTAGTGGCTGTGGATCTGAATGGGCAGGCTGGTCATCTCCTTCAGCGCCGCCACCAGGTCGTAGGTCGAATAAGGGGTCAGGAGGCCAGCCATGTCCTTGATGGCGATGCTGTCGACGCCCATCTGCTCGAGCTCGCGGGCGATACCCACATACTTGTCGATCGTATAGGTCGGAGCGATGGTGAAGACGATGCAGCCCTGAGCGGTGCCACCCAGCTTCTTGGTCGTCCAGATGGCACGTTCCACGTTACGCATGTCATTGAGTGCGTCGAAGACGCGGATGATGTCGATGCCATTCTTGAGCGACTTCTCGACAAAGGCGTCCACGACATCGTCGGCATAGTTCTTGTAGCCGAGGACATTCTGACCGCGCAGCAGCATCTGCAGCTTGGTATGCTTCATGGCATGGCGCACCGTGCGCAAGCGTTCCCATGGGTCTTCGTGGAGAAAGCGCAGGCAGGAGTCGAAGGTCGCCCCGCCCCACATCTCGATGGAATGGTATCCGACCGCGTCGATCGCCTCGAACGCAGGCTCCATCTCCTTCGTGGTCATGCGGGTGGCAATGAGCGACTGCTGCGCGTCCCGGAGGATCGTCTCCATGATGCCGACCTTGTGAGCCGGAGCCATACTTGAGGATGGGGATGCCCGGTCTGGTTTGCTTCTCGCACCGATTTCCTCAATCTCGACGTCGAACGACTTGCCACCGACGTTCACACTGAACCTGTTGGACACGTGAACCCCCTCTGCAGCGATTTCTCCACCGCGAACCCGGCAGGACGGCGGACGGTACCCTCTGCTGCCTGTGCTTCGCCATTATACCCCATTTGTGTCCCGATGTGGCACAAACCCCGTTGTCTGATCCCAGTCGGCTGATGACAGCCCGCTGATTCGTCATGGCCGGGCAGACTGCCATCAGTGTTTTCTCAGGGACATGGGTTCCTGCCTCGAGGGGAACCACGGAAAGGAACGCGAGGGATTTCCCATCTATGCATGTTTGACCCCCGCCGAAGCGGGGGTCAAATCACGTCCAGGGAGGAAGCGCGTACTATGTGCTAGACGGTGTGGAGGAGCCCGAGACAGATCCTGGACCCTTCATGCCACCATGGAACCCACCGCCGGCACCCTGCCCATCACGCCGGCCGCCGGGCATGCCACAACCTCCGAATCCTTTGCCACCAAGACTTATGGTCTTGCCGTCAGCACCCGTGAACGAGGTAGCCATGATCGTGTTCGCGTCCATCGAGGTCTTGAAGCCTTCGATCTTGACGATATCGCCGACCTGCACGGTGACGTCAGCGGAGTCGCGTCCGAGGACCACTGTCACGATGGTACCGTCGGCCTGTTTGACCTTGATCGTTGTCATTGCCTTTGGAGCTGGCTTCGTCGTATCACCAGTCGAGGGGGTCGTCGTGGTCGGCACATTGACTTCAGTAACCGTTCCTGCGACGCTCACCGTCTCGATGTTGGGCGTCCCGTCGGCCTTGCGCAGTGTGACGGTCTTGCCATCCGCGCCGGTGAAGGTCCAGATCCGTAGTTCGTTGACACCATTTCGTGTTTCCGACGTCCCTTCGACCGTGACGGTGTCACCGACCTTCATCGTAATACCTGCCGCTTCTTCGCGCCCAAGCTGTAGCCTGTAGATCGTCCCGTCCGCGGTGTCCTTGATCTTCGCATAGCCCGCAGGTCCACGGCGGAACATGCCCATGAAACCCTTGCCGGACTCAGCAGTGCTTGCGGTCGAAACCTCCGTCACTGTGCCCGTCACCGAGATGACATCGACACTGGTCCCTTGTGGCGTCGTCACGGTCCGTACCTTGGTCGCTGCTGATACTATGGCGATACCGCCTGTAAGGAGCCCGGCGATGACAACTGCCAGGACAACCTTTCCCAACGTTTTCCTCATGTGGTCTCCTCTGTTACGGGGTCACCCCCGGAGTGCGGCACCCATGGATGCTGCCACTTCTAGTACGCCACGACACATGGTTTCGTACACCCAATCCTGTGAAGAATGCGGGCGTCGGTTGCCGCCTCGGTGTAGGAAATGTTGCGGGACTTCTGACTGACCAGGTGTCACACGGAACTCGTGTTTGCAGCGCTCACGCTCCCTGACGGAGCCATCGGCTGGAATACCACCATGACTATGAGCAGAACAGCAAAGCCGATGTCCGCAAACGCTTCATGATGCCGGTGAAGAACCATGCACGCCTCCCCTTCAAGGATGCAACTGCGGTGCTCCGGCCAGTATATGCAAGAGCATGATTACCTCCAGAAAGCGGGTTCCACATCCGGGGATTCATCGCGTTCTCCCCTGCCTGCCCGGGGAGGGCGACCCCTCGTCTTGCCCGCGAGGGCAGGCATCTGACACTGGTACGAGAAATGGACTCCCCCGTCCACGGGAATGGCGGGCAAGAACAACAGGCCAGCTGCAGTGGAACCAGCGGGAGCGTCAGGAATGGAACTAGTGATTGAGATCTATGGAGAGGCAAACTCCGCCGTGAACGTGATCGTCTCTCCGGCGCGACCTAGCTGTGAACCCACTGGCGCAACGCCGAGCAGCCTGGCGTCAGGAGGTCCGCCACCGGTCACGGTCAGGGTGTAGACACCTGGGCGCACGATGACTTCGTAGGGGACCATTGAAGCGGTCCACTGCTGCGCTCCATTCAATCGGAAGGCGAGGTGCCCCGACCAAGGCGTCCCCTTCTGGGTCGCCTGGATGTGGACAACGGTCTCACCTTCTGGCGCCATGACGCGCCTGATCTGTCCGAAGAAAATGGGCAGAACCATCGCCAGGACGACACAGAACGCCAGGAAGACTGGAAGACCTCGCCGGATCTTCGCCAACTCCTCCGAATCCCGCCAGGTGGAGCGTGCCTGTTCCGGCTTGGCCGAAGGCGCCACCTTGTACCGGGACCTAGCACGATAGCGAGCCCCGTCCACACTCCTGGATGAGCGAGGACCTGTCCTGTATGAACTGCGTGACTTGTAGAGTCTCATCTATTCCCCATCTTCAGTGTAGCAGGCTTCGATGCGCTGCCAATCCTGGAGTGACAATAGACGGGGATGGGTAGCGCCCCCAGCCCCGTCGAAGCGGTCCTTACGTGTCAGACGCTACCATTCTTCCGACGCCGTGGCTGCTATCTCCTGTCAGGAACGACGGAACAGACTCAACAGTCCAGCGAGGAACCCGATCAGGACCACGGCCAGCGCCGTCACCGACACCCATATTCCTGACGAGAAGAGTATTGCGAGTCCAGCAGACCCCGCAGCAACCACCGTCTTAAGAACTGCCCAGAGAAAGGCTAGATTCAGGGCCGATACAGCCAGGCTCACCACAAAGGCAAGCGCGACACGACGTCCCCCTCTCGCAAACAGCATGAGAAGTCCGGCCACGATGACGGAACAATCAAAACCCGCATTCGCCCAGGTCAGCTGACCTTTCCACACCAATGCATGCATGGCCAGCATGATGACTCCGGCCATCAGCGTCAGTGTTCCACCACCAAGCCGCTTCCGAGAAGGAAGCCGCCCTGGTGCCATCATCCCCTGTGGTGATCCAGCCCGATAGACCCTGGCAGGTGGAGGTGGACCACCATATGGCTCTTGCGGCGGGACCGTACCGATTCCACCCGATGGAACAGGCTGCGCCGAGGCAGGCGCCCCATGCGGTCCTCCCGACGACCCTTGCTGATGAACAGGTGGAACGGGAGAAGAAGAAATCGGCTGCTCGACCTCACCAGACCCTGGCGCCTGCACGACCATGACTTCCGCCCCGCAATGTGGACAGTGCTTCGCCTCCGGTGGCAATGCCTCACCACACTGAGTACAGAACTTCGCAGTCTCCATCCTTGCACCCCCTTGGAAGAACGTGTAACAACTCTGACCGCTGCGCCTAGACTCGTCTCAAGTAACCCGTATTGACGTCAGTATAGGGAACACCTTTCTGACTGCAAGAGCGCACATGGATTCCTTGAGAGCGTGTGAACTGACTGCCTCTCCTGCTGGACGTCATTTGGCGAATCCGGGTGAAGTTCAACGGCTCCCGCTCCGCGGTGGCCTCAGCCTGCGGGGTGGGCGACGGGCTTCAAGGACGACTGCGACGCCCGATGGGACGCTCACTTGACAGGACGGGCCACGAGCACATGATGAGAAGACTGGCATGGGTGCAACCTGGACGCGCCAACCATCGTCTCGTCCAACGGCAGATGCACGGTATCATGCCAGAAAGGACCAAGATGAACAACGACCTCATGTACCAGGGCTCGGATCTCATGCTTGACCGTTTGCCTCTCGCCAGCATCGCGAGGGAATACGGCACTCCCGTCTACGTCTACTCGGCCTCCTCGATCCGCAGGCAGGCCGCCCGTCTGATGCAGAGTCTGGGCACGATCGGATCACTCCGCTACGCCGTCAAGGCCAACGCGAACCCTGTGCTCCTCGCACTTGTCTTCAGCATGGGCATCGGGGCCGACACGGTGAGCCGGGGAGAAATCCAGGATGCCTTGGGTGCCGGCTGTCCTGCGGACCGCATCGTCTTCTCCGGTGTTGGAAAAACACACGAAGAACTGTCATTTGCGCTGGACCGTGGCATCTTCATCAACGCCGAAAGCGAGGAGGAGCTGGCTGCGATTGCCCACCTGCGAACGGGCGCCCATGTCGGCGTCCGCATCAACCCCGGCGTCGATGCACACACCCATCAGTACATCACCACCGGGACAGAGCAGGACAAGTTCGGCATCCCAATCGACGCTGCCCCTGACGCGTTCAGACTGGCTTTGGACGCTGGGCTGGTGCCCGACACCATTTCCTGCCATATCGGCAGCCAGATCACAAGCCTCGAGCCCTATCGCAAGGCTCTGGCGCGCCTGTTGGAGCTGCGTGACTCCCTGATGGGCGACGGCATCCCTGTGAGCGGTCTGGACATGGGAGGAGGATTCGGCATCAACTATGAGGAAGGTGCCGACTTCGCCGTGGAGGACCTGCAGGTTCTCCTGCACCGCGATGTTCCCCGAGGCATGAAGCTGTGGTTTGAACCAGGCAGGTACATTGTGGGACACGCAGGCACGCTGGTGACACGTGTCCTGTACCGCAAACGCTATGCCAGGACGTTTGTGGTCGTGGACGCTGGCATGAACGACCTCATTCGTCCAGCGCTGTACCAGGCGCATCATGCGATCCTCCCGGTGACCCGGAGGGATGCGGAGCCAACCCCGTGCGATATCGTCGGCCCCGTCTGCGAGTCCGCAGACTGCTTCGCCCAGGACATCCCCATGCCGCTTCCTGAGCAGGGAGATCTTCTTGCTATCCGCGACACGGGCGCGTATGGGTGGTCCATGAGTTCAACCTACAACGGCCGCCCACTCCTATCAGAAGTCCTCATCGAAGACGGAAAGCCAGCCCTCATCCGCGAACGCGGTCTCTGAACATGCCATGATCCACACCTGTGTCCTCTACGTCTCACACTATGGTACCACCCGGGACATCGCCCGGGCACTTGCCCGAATCCTAGGACCGGCACGCGCATCGCCCGTCGAGGGATTCGCTCCGGCGGCATGCGCCTGCGAATTCGTCGTCATCGGAACCCCCATTTTTGGAGAAGTCCCTGATCCCCGTGCCACGCGCTTCGTGGAGGAGAACCGGGACTGGCTCGCCCAGCGTAAGGTCGCGCTGTTCACTTCCAGCCTGGCACCGGATGACAAGGGGCGCTACCGCACCTCGCTGTCCCGCCTGATCGGTCCGTCGCTCGTCTCTGGAACATCGCTGGGGGGTCGTTTGGATGTGGCCTCCCTGGACACCGCCGACCGCGCAACAATGGAAGCCTTTGCCTGTGCTACCGGTTCCTCGGTGAACAACGCCGACACGCTGGACTGGTCTGCCGTGGCAGCGTGGGGCCTCAAGCTGAGGGACATCCGAGACTCCCTGGGTTGCCACCTGGACGACGGACAGCTGCGCTCCGAGATCGAGCGCTTCCTCTGCTCGCACGATACGTGCGCCCTTGCCACCGCTGGCGACGCGGGTATCCGCGCAACCCCTATCGAATACATCTATACCCAGGGTTGCCTATACTTCCTCAGCGAGGGCGGCGTCAAGTTCGCTAATCTGCTCTCGAACCCGCATGTGTCGGTCTGCGTCTTCGACCCGTATCACACGATGGCAGATGTCGGGGGGCTCCAGCTTACGGGAACCGCCCGTCTGGTGGACCCGCGGGACGTGGCTGCTGACAGAGTCCTCGACGCACGGCACCTGACGCGAGGGAAGCTTGGGCAACTGCCGTTCGACCTCAACGTCATCGAAGTGCACCTGGAACGCGCGGAGCTGCTGCTGTCAGCACTGAGCAAGCGCGGAGTCGACAGCCGGCAGATCTACGACTTCACGTGCTCCACCTGACCGGCTGTTCGAGCCTGTTGGTTCCCTCGCCACCAGGAATCCGGCACCAGAGCGCCCTGCGGGTGGTTGCGTGGCCGGAGTGCAGTTGACATTTCCTCTGGATACCTCTGCTCCGACAGGGCAACCGAGGACGACCGAACCCCCGGCATCGATGCCGGGGGTATGCGCATCTGCTACCTTGGGTTGGAGGGATCGACGCCAAGCTTGCTGTAGAGCTGATTCCGCGTGATAGGCAGGACGTAGACTCTGACCGATCGGCGACCCCACCTGCACGCGTCGCCAAACGAGTTGAAGAACAGATCGATGCAGTTCCCATTGATGCTGGTACCCGTATCCGCTGCGACCGCGTAGCCATATCCTTCGATATACAGGACTGTTCCCATGGGAATGAGGCGCCGGTCGACTGCACAGGTCCCGTAGTGAAGCCACAAGCCTGAGTAGCCATACAGGTGGTCCTTGCCGTCGAGAATCGTGGAGCGTCTGTTCGAATAGGCGGTGGCAGACATCGTGTACGTGCGCGTTGGCTTGATGTCCAGGCGAGCGGCACCGACCTCATAGACCTCGTGAACAACGGGCTTTATGGTCTGTGTCTTGACGACAGTTGAACTGACTGCCTGCTGGGCGACCTTGGTCACCTTGACGGTCTTCTGGAGGAGACCGTTCTGGCCCATGACACTGATGTAACTGCGTCCGACTTCCATGTACGGATTCTTCTCGTAGACGCGCTTATAGGCTATCGTCTCGGTCTTGCTGGTGTAGGCATAGGTCGTGCGCATGATGACGACGTCATCGTTGTACGGCACCGGATCCGTTGGATCAGGGTTGATCTTGTCTTCAGTGCTCAGCTTGATGCCGTTGTCCGCCAGAAGCTCTCCGACCGTCTCCACGGTCGAGTAGATGGTTTCACTGGTATGATCGATAGTGAGCGTGACCGGCTTGGCGCGCACGATAGCGATTTCCCCATGAGAGATGACCACGGCGACATCCGGTGATACCACATCTTCCGGGCGCAAGGCACGAGTGTTCGCCTTCGCCAGGACGGTGCTCACTGACATGCTGTGGAACGCGACGATCCGCGTCTTGTTGCCTGCATCGTTGACAACATACGCGTGAACGCCTGCACTCCAGAGGAAGAGCCCACCAAGAAGGACACCCAGGACAGCAAAGAGGACGGCCTTTCTCCTGTGGAACACCCTCACAAGTCGTGTTGTGTCCATAGTGGGGCGATTATACCACCCGCTGAAGCAGCTGCAACGATTCCGTTGAGGAACAAATGGCTGAACCACTCCAGATGAGTGGTCCAGCCGCATTCACAACATCGGCGTGAGTCAGTCGCGCCTTCGGCCACCAAAGAACCTGAGGACGAACAGGAACAGGTTGACCAAGTCCAGATATAGGCTCAGAGCGCCGATGACTGCCACTTTCTGGGCCTGCGGGTTGCCCCCAAGGACTTTACTCCAATCCCCCTGAGGATGTTGCTCTATCCGAGGGGTGTATTCGGAGGGGCGGTCTTCTCCAGCCATCGTGATGGGGTTGTCACCCGCGGGATCCAGACTGAGCGCCATCCTGCGCAGCTTCTGGGTATCCCAGGCGGTCAGCCCCAGGAAGACGACGATGCCGACGATGCTGATCAGGAAGTCCAGACCGGAGCTCTTGGTGAAGATGTTGATGATGGACATGCCGATGATGCCGAACAGCCCGAACAGGGCAATGTTGCCGACCCTCGACAGGTCCATGCGCGTCGCCGACCCAACCAGCGACATGGCCAGGAACATGCCTGCCGAGGCGACAAACGCCATCGTGATATCTCCCTTCGCATACACGATGAAAATGGAAGACAGGGTGAGCCCGTTCACTGCGGCATACGTGAGGAACAGGAGCCCCGCCGTTTGCGGAGACATCCTGGCGATGGCGCGCGACAGCCCGATGACCAGACCGAACTCAGCAACAATGAGGAGTATGAACACAAGCGAGTTGCCAAAGATGACCTGCTGGATCGCTTGGTTGCTTCCGACGAACCAGGCAATAGCTGCGGTCAGAGCGAGTCCTCCGGCCATCCAGCCATAGACCCGGTTGAAGAATGCCCGGACACTGTCCTCCGGACGTATGACGGTTCCCTGATACTCCATGGAATCATCTCCTTTCAAGCGCAGCAATCATATACCGCGCCCGTCCTGCATCATGAAGAAAAACGCATCAACCGGCACGCACCTGTTGCAAATCGTGTCCGGGCCTTACAATGGTGTTCAGAGACGCCGGCACCAGGACAATGAGGCTTGCCCTCGCCGCGGCCGTTGCAGAAACCAGCTCTGTCCCATGATACGGGGAGGTGTCACGATGTTCGCCGATTATGCACGAGTCTGGCCGGTTCACGCAATCCTTATGGGCAGTGCTGTCCTATCGCTTCTCATGGCCGCCTGGGCTGTCACACTCGGACGCCACCGCAAGGGGTCCTTCCGCATTCACAAGATTGCCGCCGTGACAGCGTTTGTGCTCCTGGCAGCGGGGTTGGTCGTGGCCGCCGGCATGGTCCAAGCCAGTGGTGGACCACACCTCCGCGTCCCCCACGGCATCTTCGGTACAGTCACCATCCTGCTGGGGTTCCTCACAGGAGCAGGAGGGCTCATCACGACCAAGGCACACGCCAACAGGAGGCAGTTGCGGACTGTCCACCTGTGGGCGGGCCGCGTCGCTGTTCTGCTGTTCCTGCTTACCATCTTCGCCGGATTGCGGCAGGCCGGCATCCTGTAACACCTTGGCTCAGGGCTTCGGGAAGGTGACCGTCACAACCCTTGTCGTCGGGTCATAGCTGACTGCACACCCTAGCTGCTCGGCGACGAACCGGGCGGGCAGCATTGTCCTCCCCTGGAGAATGACCGGCACCACGTGGGCGTCAGCCGGGTCGATGCGTACGCTCACCCCGTTCGCAGTTGCTGTTGCTTTGCCCACGACGAGCGCAAGCGTCAGGCCTGAGCGCTGGATGGTCACCGTCTGGGTGCCTGCGGTCCAGGTGACCATCGCCCCCAGCGGCTCTACGACGTAGCGCACGGGAAGCAGCGTCCTCCCGTTCTGGATGACGGGAGCCGCGTCGAGCGTTACCGGTGTGCCGTTTCGCGTCCCTGTCATCGAGCCGATCGTGAACGTCAGCACGATGGACGCAGGAGCCCCGACGTTGATGGTCGCGCTCCCTTTTGCCGCATGAGGCGATATGCCGTCTGCGTTGCCGATCGCCCAGACGATCTTCAGGTTCCCGGACGCCGGCACCGGCTTGTCATACTTGTCACCCGTGACCCGCTTGCGGCTGAACTCGATGGTCGTCGTCCCTGCCTGCTCACTCCCCCCACTGAACAGGATGTCCGTGGTGCCGCCCAATGATGTGTCGTCAGGGTGTGGCCCGAACATCCCGGTTGAGTACTGGTCAAGAACCGTTGCTTTGCCTCCACTGACCCAGCCGAACACCATGTCGGCTCCATTCATCGCGATCTCGGGGTCGATGCCCAGCGCGACCCAGCCCGTCGTCGTCGCCTGGATGCCGAACCATGCCGTGTCACTCGCAACAGTCCAGGACAGCGTGTACAGCCCGTTTCCCAGCACGGTGCTGTGGTCGTACTCGCCCACCTTGACGACGCCGTCGACCAGTGGCTGCGCCGCCCGGACCCTGACCGGCAGTATGGACAACCCTGTAATGACGGCAACCGCCGCACAAAGCCGAAGAATGCGCGCGATGCATACTCGTCGAACCATGGCATGCCTCCCGATTTCAGCCATTCTCCAAGAGTGACGTCCTTTGATCGGACAGCCGCCCAGAGTGTTCCCGATTAGTTCTTGCCGTGCACGATGAGCCCGGCCCCCTTGCAGGACTCGTACTCAAACTGCAGGGTGGCGTGCGTGATACCGTATTTGTCATGCAGCAGCCCTTCTATCTGCTCCCGCATTGGCCCGGTGTCGCGGACCGAGATGTCGTCGACGTTTAGGTGCCCCTCGAACATCGTCTCGGTATCGCCCAGCTGCCAGGCATGGACATGATGCAGGTCCTTCACATGCGGCAGCGCCCGGATGTCGGCGTCCAGCTGCGCTAGATCCAGCCCCTCCGGGGCCCGCTCCATGAGGATGCCACCGGCCTCGCGGACGACCGAGAACGCCTCCTTCAGGACCCAGGCAGCCACCAGAACCGTGACCAGCGAGTCCACCCACGTGGCCCGCCACAGCGTGACGACGACACCGCCCACAACAACGCCAACGGACGAGAGCGTGTCCGACAGCAGGTGCAGGTAGGCGCCGCGGATGTTGAGGCTTTCGCCGGCGGAGCGGTGGAGCAGGAGGACGGACACGAGGTTGGCCCCCAGCCCGACCAGGGCAACGGCCAGCATGATGGCGCCCTTGATGGGGACCGGATGCAGGAACCGTACGTATGCCTCGCGGAACAGGACGAACGCGATGACGACCATGGCCCCTGCGTTGATGCCCGCGGACAGGATCTCGGCACGCCGATACCCGAATGTGTACTGCTCGTCATGGGCGCGCCGCCCCAGGCGCAGCGTCCACAGAGCCAGGACACCGGCCAGGGTGTCCGTCGCATTGTGAAATGCGTCGGCAAGTAGCGCCAGCGAGCCGGAGACGAGGCCGCCGACGACTTCCGATACAGTGATGACAACGTTCATCAGAATGGAGATGAGCAGGTTGCGCCCAGTGGCCAGCTCCTGTTCGTGGTGGTCACTCATGGTGTACTTCCTTTTCTGCAAGATGGTCCAGCGCAAACCCGACAATGATGTCGATGTGCTTGTCCGCCAAGGCGTAGAACGTGCGCCGTCCATCCTTGCGGGAACGGACGACATCGCTGCGGTGCAGGACGGCTAGCTGGTGCGAGACGAGCGTCTGGCTCAGGCCCGTTTGGCCGCAGATGCCGGCGACGTTGTCCTCACCATCGCGGAGAGCAAGCAGGATGGACAGCCGCGACTCATTTGCCAGCAGCTTGTAGAACGACGTCAGTGCGTCGAGTGTCGTGTTGGTTTTCATGATGCTGGTATCATATGATAATACTGTCATGTGTCAAGGGCCCCAAGAGAAGACGGCAATTCCAGCTGCAGTAGGACATCAGTGTTTGACCATTTTCGCAACAGAAAGCCGCCTGCAGACTAGTTGTTCCAGAAATGGTCGAACTATGATGTCACACGATCTGGAGCCCGCCAGAAACTCGCGTGCCAATTGGTGGTGCACTGAGTCTCTCGCGGTATGCGATCCATAGAGGGGGCTGACGCGCGTCTACGTGAGAGAGCCGCACTGCTGAATCTTGTCTCTTGGCCCGCGTTTCGAGCGGCTAAGTCTCCACGTAGTACGTGTTGTCACAGATCTCGTCCCCGTTCATCAGCGCCTTGGTTCTCCTGAAAGCCAGCTTCGGGTTGAAGGATTTGACCCAGGGCTCGTCTCTTGAACACATTATCGACCCCAGTTCAGGCTCCTCAAGCTCACAAAAGATCTCGGCGTACATGCATCTGGTGAAACTGTAGCCTACGCTGTCAGGCATATCCTCGGTCTTCTTCCATGTGTGAGTGCCTACAGCGGCCTTGTCTACCATTGCACAGAAATCGCGAAGATCCGTCTCTGGCTTTCCGGCATCTTGACGTGATTCAAACTCTTGGTGGTTGATCATTTCTCGAACGACTTCACGCGCTTCTGAACCGAATTCTCTCTCCATGGCATGCAGGAGCTCTACGGCGACATCCGCCATCACCATCATCTTGCGCTTCAACAAGTCCAGCAGAATCTGCTCATCTGCCTCGCTGATAGGATCGGGCAAAATCTCATTCAGATTGCCAGCCATATTGGTCCTCCCTGTTTTGCCTAGAAGCAGGTTAATTATACTCTTCTTGGATGATCCAGACAGTGTTCCGGATTCTTCTTTGTTGGTTGGGGACAGCGAGAAAGGGCTGGTCTCTGTCAACCTGGTGCATCGGCATCCTACAGCACGAACATTCCAGAGAAATGGTCGGAGATCAGTGTATGCGGTCGAAGTCTGATGTCCTGCTCCAGCCGGCACATGTGGAAATGGTCCGCCTTCGTCATTCTCGAGCATTCGTCATTCCCGCACAGGCGGGAATCCAGGTCTGTCGTTGCGTGGCACCAGCTACTGTTCGTATCCCGTCAGCTCCACGTAGGCGAACCCGTCCAGTACCTTTCTGTCCAGGAAGCGGGTACCATCCAGGTCGACCGGGGTCGTGATCTCACCGTGGACGGTGCACAGGCCCTCCCAGTAGCCCGGCGTGATCAACGATGACAGGTACTGCTCCTTGAGGACCGGTCTCACGTGTGCGGTCATGAAGGGAGTGGATGCTTCGGGATTCTCAAAGATCCGCAGCTCCCAGTCGATGCGGTATGTGATGCCGTTCTGAGCCACGCAGACGTCCGACGCCCGCACCTCAAACCGTTCGACCCGCATCGTTCGCCCATGCCGGTACACGTTCCCGGCTCCGTACGTCGTGCCCCACCGGTCGAAGTTGAACAGCATGACATACAGGTCCTCATCGTCGAACCGGAGCGAGAACCAGTCCCACTTGAGGTTGACCACGTTGAAGTTGCCCCACTGGTGGTCATGCCACGTCAGCCCGGTGACGGGAAGACTCTCGCCGTTCAGGACAATCGTGCCCTCGGTCCGCAGGTTAGGCAACGTGAAGTAGTAGGACGCATCACCTGGGCTGTTCTGCATCTCCAGGATACCACCCGCTCCCTGTGCCATGACGTCCTGGATGGCACAAGAACAGTGTACCTGCAGGCCCCTCAGGCGTGTGTCGATGACGAGACTGTTGCGATCTTCACTGAACCCCACCCGGTTGCCGAACAATGCAATCACTGTTTGAGCGTCGGAGGTGAAGGGAATGTGCACGGGCAGGACCATGCCGGTATAAGAGTACTTCTGGCCATCGACGTCGGTGACAGCTGCGTGGACGATCACGCTGTCGACCAGCGTTTTCACTCTGAAGAAGGTCACTTCGAGTCCAACGGGCGCTTTTCTCGCCGGTGTCGTCAGCACGCTGGTGAAATACCACCACTCGATGCGTGCCCCCCGGTGGGAAAAGTGGTCCCTGCTGGTGAAGGCGATGGGAGGAAGCGGACGGCGTGAGGCGCCCTGGACCATCAGCTCATAGAGTTCGATGGGCAATTGAGTCAGCGCGCCTTTCAGGATCTTCCTGCCGGTCATCGTCCATCACCTCTGCCGCTCACAGTATCCCCGGATTTAGCGACTTGCTCAACTGCGACAAGAGATAGATTCCCGCATACGCGGGAATGAAGAATGCTGGCGACGGTTGAAGGCTCCGCTGTCTCGCTTACCGAATCCTGCTACAGTATGCAGTAGGCTCCGAAAGGGGCTGTCGAAAAGAATGGTCGAAGAAGGGGCAAGGGGGCGTCAATGGGGAACGGACATCTAAACCAGAGTAGACTGATTACATGAGCGCACATGTCATCCTGATCACTGGTCCGCGGGCAAGCGGAAAGTCGACGTTCGCGGCTGAGGCCCACCGAGCACTGGTGGGCTCCGTCCTTCTGCACGTTGACGACCTGTTCCATGAGGTGCTGGCGCAGGGCCGCAACAGGTGGATGGGCAACGAGGCTGAATTGTACGCTGTGATCCTGCGCCACCAGCTGGCCCTCGCGCGCGACCTGGCAGCGACGTGCACGGTCATCGTCGATGGTACGGTACTGCCAGACCAGCTTGCCCCTCTCGTCGATAACCCGCCCGCGCCCCGGCTCGACGTCCTGGTGCTGCTTCCCTCACTGGAGGAGTGCCTGGCGAACGAGCACTTTGCAACGCGCGCAGTCCCGGTTCGAGAGGAGAAGGTAACCACCACGTGGCAGGAGATGCAGGAGTGGCGCGTCGTGACAGGAGTCTCTGTTCGGATCATTGGGGGGCCTGAGGTCGAGCGCGGCAGAGTGTTGTCCTCTGTTGTGAAACAGCTGCTGCAGACGCTCTAGTCCCAGTCCGAGCGGCTTCGGCGCAACAGCAGCGCGAAGACGGGCGCACCAACGATCCCGGTCAGAATACCCAGCGGGATCTCCGCCATCGTCAGGCTACGCGCCACATCGTCGATGATCATCACGTAGATTGCCCCCAGGGCGATGGAAGCCGGTATGAGCTTGCGGGAATCCGGCCCGACGATGCCGCGTGCCAGATGCGGCACGACCAGCCCGACCCACCCGATGACACCGGAGAGCGCCACGCTGACAGCAGTGGTCATGGTCGTCAACCCGATGAGCACGACCCTCATCGCCGTGGGGTTCTCGCCCAGCGACCGCGCCTCGTCGTCGCCCATGGAGAGGATGTTGAGCTTCCAGCGCAACACCGTGATGGCCAGCAGGCACGGCACGATCACGACGACGGCCCTGAGGAGATCCGACCACTGCGCAGACGCAAGTGAACCCATCAACCAGAAGACGATCTGGGGCAGCTTCGTCGACGGGTCGGCTACGTATTGTGCCCCAGCCACCAGCGACGAGAACAGGCTCCCGACGACGAAGCCCGCGAGCACCAGGGTCACGTGTGACCGGTCACGCCCGGACCGGGCGATCAGCCATGCTAACGACACCGCAAGTGCCCCTGTCGCAAAGGCTGAGGCCTGCGTGACCGCAGCGCCTGCGCCCAGCAAGATGGCGACCGCGGCCCCGAACCCCGCACCCGAGGAGACACCAAGAACGTACGGCGAAACCAGCGGGTTGTGGAACAGCCCCTGGAAGACTGCTCCGCCGGAAGCAAGCGCAGCACCGACCAGGGCAGCCGCCAGTGCGCGGGGAAGCCGCACCTGCCAGACTACGGTCTCGACGGTCGGGTCCCATGTGCGGAGAATGGGCGCGAGACGTGAGAGCAGCACCTGCAGGACAGTTTTCGGAGCGATGGGATAGCGACCCAGGCAAAGCGACGCCAGAAGCACCGCTAACACGCCCACCCACATAAGGAGCAGAGTCGGCAGGAACCGCACACGCTTCATGAACCGATCCCTGCGACAATCACGTGCCGTGCGCCATCGGTCAGGACCTCGATGGGCATGCCATAGAGTCGCCCCAGATTGTCTGCCGTCAAGACCTCCTGGGGAGTCCCGAGTGCAATCAGGCCTCCTTCGCTCACAAGCCCCACGCGGTCGGCATACTGCATGGCATCGTTGGGATCATGGACGGTCATGATGACGGCCAGCCCGCGGCGGACGGCAAGATCGCGTATCGTACTCAACACCAGGTGCCGGTTTCGGAAGTCGAGGTGCGCTGTCGGCTCGTCCAGCAGCAGGACCTGTGCCTCCTGTGTCAACGCGCGGGCAAGCAGGACCAGTTGAAGCTGTCCACCGGACAGCTGGGTGTAGGGACGGGCGGCGATCGCACGTATGCCAAGTTCGTCCATGGCCTCCTGTGCCACAGCCACGTCATGCGGACCGGGCTGAGAAGCAGCGCCCAGGTGGGGATTGCGTCCCATGAGCACGATGTCCTGAACGGTATACGGGAACGCAGGCGTATGAGACTGTGGAACGGAAGCCACACGCCTGCTCACGTCGCGAGCTGACAGCGTCTTCAGGTCACGACCGTCGATACGGATCGTCCCGGTTCGGGGAGTCAGGACCCGCTCAACACAGCGAAGGAGCGTCGTCTTGCCAGCCGCGTTTGGTCCCACGATGCCGAAGACCTCGTGGGGACCCACAGCCATGGTGAGATCGTGGAGGATCATGGCCTCGCCGTAGGCAAAGCCAAGATTCTGGATGTCAACGACCGACGGACGGGTTTGTTCCATGCGCTACTGGGAAAGCGCCGCAAGGTCGGCCGCGGGGACCGTGAACCCATAGAACTGCCGGTAGAACTGTGCAATCTCGGCAGACATGTCGAACCGGACCTGGTCGGGATAGAGCTTGTGGGCCAGCCACATCGTGCCCAGAAACGACTCGGGGACCGGCATGTCCCACGAGACAACGTATTTCGGCATCACGTAGACCCTGTGGTCCCGCACGGCCGCCACATTCTGCAGCTTGGGGTTGGTAATGACGTCACTCACGGTGTCCTTGGTATAAGACGTGAGGATGATGATGTCCGGGTTCCAGACGAGCACCTGCTCGGGAGAAACGTCAACTTTGCCGCCAGTCAGTTGCTCGGAAACGCTCACGCCCCCGGCGTTCCTCACTATGAACGTCTGGAAGAAGTCACCGCCAAACGTCCTGAAGATGCTCGTCCCGGCGACGTAGACCTTGAGGCTTCGCGCAGGTTCCACGACCCCGACCGCGTCCGTGATCTCCTTCATCTTCGTGGTCAGCACGTCGAGCGAGGCAGCTGCTTCTGCCGTGTGCCCGGTCAACGCTCCCATCCGCTTGATGGCATCGTAGAGCTGTCCCGGCTGCTCGGCCGAGAACGCGTACGCCGGCAGCCCAACTGCCTTCATCTGATCCAGCGCGGGGCCCTCTTCCGTCAGTACGATATCCGGACGGGCTGCAAGCAGAGTCTCGACGTTCGCCGCATTCTGGTTGCCAGCTTCGGGGACCTGGTTCATCCGAGGATAGATCGCCTCCATGGCCTTCCCCTTGACGGCGGAACCGAAGCTTGCGACGACGAGCTGGTCCTGTGCTCCGACGGCAAAGACAAGCTGGGTGGCAGTCGCGGAAAGGGTCGCAATGCGCACCACGCGACGCGGCACAGTCACGGCGTGCCCCATCATGTCGGTGACCTGCTCCATCTGTTTGGGCAGCGTCAGCGTAATCATCTTGCTCTCAGCATTCCAGTTTGCCAGCCCTCCGAGCGACTGTGCGGCAAACCGGACGGGGATCATCACATGACCGAGAACGATGGTCGGCACGACCCGATGGTTTGTGTCGATCCATACTGTGCGTCCGTCGACCCGCGCACTGGCCTTCCCCACCGTCAGTTCGACCACGTGTGACTCCAGCGACAGATGCACTGTCCTGGTGGCGGGGGTCCACTTCACGTCGCCACCAGTCAGCTCGACGATGCTGCGAATCGGCACGAGAGCTCTATCCCACGCTGCTTCGACAACAGGAACGACCTTCAAGTTCGCAGGATCGATCGGAAAGAGGAAACCGTTTACAGTCATCGTCGGACTCCCTACGGTGAGCACGACAGACGACACTGGCCGGTATGCTGCCCGTACAGTCGTGGATGGGATACTGGCGACAAGCATGGCGACGACAATCAGGAAAAGACCGGTGAAACGACGAATTCTCGTGTGCATGGCACAACCTCCAAGGTGGATGATTACGGCGACAACACGCCCCGTTTCACCGGAGGCACAGCGCACAACGGCGCAGAACCTGAAGCCACACGCACGACGGCGCACGGCCACAGCGACAGTCCGCGACGGAACTGAAGCCGGTTTGTTCTTGACCGGCAACAGTATACGCCCTGGAGGCCTGGTGTCAAAAACCGGCGCTGCGTGACCCTGAGTTGCCGTTGAACATCTCGTCGTCTCTCTTGCGACAGAACCCGCCAGGAGTCGTGTACAGTGCGGGAGAGCCTTTGTCGTCCGCCTGAACACTTGCACCACAGCGCCCTTGTGGGTATGCTGGTCTCATCGATTCTGAGGAGGTCGGAGCATGGAGAACCTGCCTGTCATCATGAGTGGAACCAAGGTCGTCCTGACGCCTGCCTGCCGCGAGGACGTCCCAGCGTACCTGCGCTGGATCACGGACCCCGAACTGAACATCTTTCTGCTCGACTACGGCAGGGTGTTTACATTGGAGCAAGAGTACGCGTGGTACGATGACTTCGTCACCAAAGCCGGCAGCCACCACATGGTCCATATGGACATCCGGCTGGCTGGTGACCAGAAGCTCATCGGCGACTGCAGTCTGTTCGACGTCAACGACAGGGAGGGCACCGCCGAGGTCGGCATCCTGGTGGGTGAGAAGGAGTATCTCAGCAAGGGGTACGGCAGTGAAGCACTGTACCTCCTGTGCCGCTACGGGTTCGACAAACTGAACCTGCACAGCATCCTCCTGCGGCATCTGTCCATCAATGCACGCGGCGACAAGGCGTACCACAAGATCGGCTTTCGGGAGTTCGGCAGCTTCCGCGAATCCATCGTCCGCGACCGCGTGCGCTACGACATGGTCTATATGGATCTGCTCGAGTCTGAACTGCGCAATCCGGTTATCGGAGAACGATGACGCTCCGCGAAAACCTGCTCCAGGAGTTCTGCCCACAGAATGCGCTGGAGCTGGAGCGCGACCTTGCCCTCCTGCATCGCTCGAAGGGCGGGCAGGGGTTTGTCGACGCCATCGCCCGATTGCAGAAGTCTGTGGGAGCAAGCATGGTGCGTCACTATTCATGTGGCACCACGTGCCAGGGATATGTCGTGCCACACCCCTGGAACCTCAAGAGCGGCTTCCTGCGCCTGTCCACCGGCGAGTGGCTGGTCCCCGACCTGAGGATGGCGCCCATCGGCGGCATCTTCCTGTCCGGGGCAAGTCACGGCATTGAGCGTCTCCGCCTCGTCGACGTCGGATCCGGCACCGAGGACGCCGCATACGCTCATCCGGTCGACGGCTGTGCTGTCCTTGCCAACGGCAAACCTCCGGTCGTCTACCGCGAAGCCATCGTGGGCCGCGGGGCACGCTGCATCATCACAGCATTCATGCTTTCGCAGGACGCCCGCATCGGCCGGACACCTGAGGAAATGCCCGACACGGTGAACTACGCCTCGTTCGGGTCTGAGGCGCGGGGCGAGGGCTTCGGCTTCAGCGTCAGTCACCGTACGTTCAAGCGTCTGCAGGACATGGTCGCAGAAGAAGTTGTCGAAGTCGACGCCTTCTTTGACGCTGACGCCGGCACGGGTGACCTGCAGGTGCTGGAAGCTCACGTCGGTACTCCAGGAGCGCAGAAGCCCATCCTTCTGCTGGCACATCTGTGCCACCCCCGTCCGGGCGCGAACGACAACGCCAGCGGGGCCGCTTTGCTGGCCGAACTTGTGCGAGTCCTCCAGACCGTGCCGCTGGAGCGTGAGGTCATCGCCCTGTGGATGCCCGAGTTCTACGGCACAATCGCATGGCTTGTCGACCAGAAGCCCGATCTGGCATGCGCCATCAACATGGACATGGTCGGCGAAGACCAGACGAAAACCGGCTCCACCCTGGAAGTCACCGCGACGCCGTGGTCACTGCCGTCGTTCATTGCGGATCTCATGGCCGTCAACCTGACCAGTCACGACTTCCGCCTGACGCTCACCGGGTTCACATGGGGCTCCGACCACGCCATTCTCAACGACGTGAGCGTCCACGTCCCTGCTCTGTCGCTGACCCAGTGGCCCGACCGCTTCTATCACTCCAGCGACGACACGCCGGACAAGTCCAGCGTCCAGTCCTTCGAGTGGGTGGGTCGCGGCGTTCTGGATACTCTTGCGGACCTTGTCTCCGGCATCCCGGACGAGCGGGCCGCCGTCATCGCAGCCCGCATACGTGAACGGGGACTGGCAGACACCGTACGGTACAACGACCCATTGATACGGGACTGGGTGGCTCGGCGTACCCGTGCCGCCCTCCTCGCGTTACAGGAGACCGCCGATACCCCGGTCGTCCGCGCTGAACTGGCCGCGACGGGAACCACCGCTCCCATCCCTGCATTCCAGCCCAGGGTCCCGGTCATCGGCCCTATCGAGGAGGTGTGGATGACCCCGGACGACCTCCAGTGGAATGACCGCCTGATGCGCGACTTCCCCTGCTGGTACAACCTCAAGGAAGAAGTCGTCAACTTCATCCAGCTGGGCATGGCCCGTGAGGATGCCTTGAAGCTGGCCGCCGCGGAATTCGACGCGCCGGCTGCCGTCCTCGGCGAAGCACGGCACTACCTCGACCTTCTGACAGCAAGGGGGTACCTTCTTCCATGACCACTCAGCCCACAGGACACGGCATCGCACAGGGGACGCTCGTCGTGCTTGTCGGCCCGTCCGGGTCGGGCAAGTCGACCTTTGCACGGCAACACTTCAAGTCGACCCAGATCGTGTCGTCGGATGCCTGCCGCGCCATGGTCGCGGACGACGAAGCGGACCAGGCGGCGACTACGGCGGCATTTGCGGTGCTCCACTCTATCGTTGAACAACGCCTGCGCGCCGGCCGCCTCACGGTCGTCGACGCCACGAACGTTCAGGCCAAGGCGCGCCGGCCCCTGCTGGAGCTTGCAGCCCGTTATCATCGACCGTGTATGGCCATCCTGTTCGAGCTTCCACCCCAGGTGTGCAAGGAACGCAATCGCCAGCGGGTGGACCGTGTCGTAGGGGACTTCGTCGTCGACCGTCAGTGTGCCCAGGCGCCCGTCAGCACCGATACACTGAGGCATGAGGGATTCGACCCCGTGACTGTCCTGCATTCCGCGGAAGAGGCAGATGCCTTCGGAGCGCCTGCCCGTTTCTCGCCGTCCATGTGGCGCGACAAGACTGGATCCTTCGACATGATCGGTGACGTCCATGGGTGCTGTGATGAACTCCTGTCCCTGCTCAAGGTTATGGGCTACAAGGTTGAGAACCCGGATGCCCTGATTCCTCGCATCATGGCGCCAGAGGGCAGGACGGCCGTCTTTGTCGGCGACTTCACGGACCGCGGACCCGACAATGTCCGCTCGCTTCTCATCGTCATGGCGATGGTCCGTTCCGGCGCCGCCCTGGCCGTGCCAGGCAACCACGACGACAAGCTGCTCAGGGCATTGCAGGGAGCCCCGGTCAAGATCAGCAACGGCCTCGACCGTACACTGCAGGAACTGAGTGCAGCGGGCGAGGAGATGCAGGCGCTTGTCCGCGACTTTCTGGACGGACTTCCCTCACACCTCATCCTGAACGGCGGCGGCCTGGTGGTGGCGCATGCGGGCCTGCCGCAGGAACTTCACGGCGTGGACTCGCCGCGGGCCCGCGACATCGCCCTGTTTGGCACCCCGACGGGCCGGCGGGATGAATTCGGGCTCAAGGTCATGGTGGACTGGGCCCACGCGTACGAGAGCGAGGCGGTCGTCGTCTGGGGACACTTGCCCGTCGCCGAAGCGGTATGGGTCGGGAACAGCATCAACATCGACACCGGTTGCGTCCATGGAGGCAGCCTGACTGCACTGCGCTACCCCGAGCGCGAGCTGGTCAGCGTGCCCGCTGCGCGCGTCTACTCCGCACCCATCAAGCCACTGTAACACAAATGGGTCCATCCCAAGTGTTGCAGGGCAGGGTATGCCTGGTCACGGGGGCCACGCGCGGCATCGGCGCGGCCACAGTGGAGGCTCTTGCCGGCATGGGAGCGACGGTCGTTGCCACCGGCCGAAGCGCCGAGCGAGGACAGACCCTTGTGTCCGGCATCAGTCAGCGAACTGGTAATGACGATGTGCACTTCCTGCGTGCCAACCTCGCGTCGATGGCCGAGGTTCGCGGTCTCGCCCGCACGTTTGTGGACCGCTGGGACCGCCTGTACGTCCTGGTCGACAACGCGGGAACGGTCTTCCCGACACGGCGCACCACCGTCGACGGGTACGAGGAAGTCTTCGCGGTCAACCACCTGGCACCCTTCCTGCTCACCAGCTTCCTGCTTCCCGTGCTGCGGAGCAGCGCTCCGTCACGCATCATCGTCACATCTTCGTATGAGCACCGGCACGGGCGCATGTACTGGGACAACCTGCAGGGTGAGCACTTCTACTTCTCCCAGCAGGCGTACGCACAGTCCAAGCTGGCGAACCTGCTGTTTGTCTACGAACTGGCGAGGCGGCTGGAGGGAAGCAGGGTCACTGCCAACGCCGTCAACCCTGGCCTGGTGCACACGAACATCTGCATGGACAGCGGCTGGCTCATCGGGTTTGTCAAACGGATGCTGGACCGATTCTCTGGACTAAATCCAGAGCAAGGCGCGGACACTGGCGTCTGGCTGGCATCATCACCTGATGTCGAGGGCGTTGCCGGCCGCTACTTCCAGCGCAGACGCGCGGTCCGGTCCTCGCGCGCTTCGTACGACGTCGCCGCTCAGCAGCGCCTCTGGCGCATCACCGAGGAGTTGACCGGCCTGTCTGCGAAATCCGGCATGTAGCCAGCGGCCGAAAGGGGTGGTACTTAGCGGTCGAACAGGAGCTCGGGAGCCATGGGGATCCTGGGCAGCTCCAGCAGTTCGTAGTCCGTGGTACTGACCATCACAAAACCACACCGCTGGTACAGGGAAAGGGTGTTTTGGTTCTCCGTCTCGACCTCGATGGTGATCCGCTGGCTGCCGCTGTTCAGCAGGCCGCGGACGATGGCCAGCAGCATCTGTCGCCCAATGCCCTGTCCCTGCATCTCCGGCCGCACTGCGAAGTGGATGATAAACACGCGTCCATCGTTGACGGCCGACTGGATGACGCCAACGGGCCGCCCGTCCTGCGCCGCAAGGTAGGTCGTATGCGCAGGGTCCTTCATCAGGCGCACGAGCACCCGTTCCTCTTCCTGAGCTGATTCTGCAAACGCTGACGCAACAATCGCCGCCATGACGGGCACGTCCTCGGCGCCCGCGAGCCGGAGTTCCACTGGGTCAGGAGTGGTCTCGAACGAGGGAATCCGCGTCACGTCAAGGTCCATCGTGTACTCGCTGTGGGAGTGCTGCGTCCCCATCGCACGAGCGAAGTCGGCGCCCTCCCGCGACTCCTGTGGCATGACGAACAGAAGCCGCCGGACTCCGCGCTTCTGGCATTCTCTCACCACGGCGCGCGCCATCCAGCGCCCGATGCCCCTCCTGCGGAAATCGGGATGGACGAGAATACTTGCCTCGACTTCCGATGGGTCGTCGCAGCTGTACATGCCCGCAAACCCGACAAGCTGTCCACTCTCGTACCACAGCACATCACTGACTGAACCCTCCGGCCGTGTCTCCAGCGTGCCGAGGTCCAGCCGGGCCTCCATCGAATACTCGTCTCTTGCTTCACAGAAGCCCGCAAGAGCCCGAACCTGACTCACCTGCTGCTTCGAAAGTCCGGCCGGTACCATCATGCCGTCGTCGTCAGTCGACACGCAAGCCTCCTCTGGACCACTATGTTCTGAGCTTGTCATGCTGGTCCGCTACAAGCGCACCCGGCGCCCCTTGCGCAGCAGCGAAGATGAGTAGAAGGTCCCGCGCCACCACACGCCGCCACGGATGGTTCCCAGGACGCCGGCCCGCAACATGAGGATACCGTTCATCGCCGCCCCAAGGGGCTGCGCCACGGCGGGCAGCGTACGAGCTCCCGCCCATCTGTTCAACGAAACACAGGTCACCTGAGCCAGGATGACGAGTATGGCTCCCACAATCTGCAACATAGGGATGCGCCAGAATGCGAGCGCGGCGTATGGCGCGAACTCCATTGCCCAGTACCCTGCGATCTCCGCCACGATGCGAGGCAGGCTGAAGTGTCCAATGGAAGTGAACCCAGCACGCTCGGCCGCGCGGGCCATCGCGCCCATGGTCGGGTAGAAGAGGACGTCCAGCATGCCGCGACCCATCGCCAGTGAGCAGCGGGCACCCGACGCCTTGAGCATCTGCCCCAGCGCGATGTCGTCACCCAGCTCCAGTCTCAGCCACGCCAGTCCGGGTGACCGGTCAAGGACCGAACGTCGCACGAGCGAGAATGCTCCTGCCCCGACGCCCGCGTCCGTACGCGGGTCCTCGACGGCCCAGGGGCGGGCGGCAACCAGAACCGTTCGCAGGAATTGGGCTATGACGGCATCCAGGACGAATCCTGTCGACCGCAGTTCGGGGATGATTGCCAGTAGGTCGAACCCGCGAGCCTCACATCTGGCCACCGCTCTGTGCAGGCAACCGGGCACAGCATGGACATCCGCGTCCGTGAAGAGGACCCAGTCACCGGTGACGTGTTCCAGACCAGTTTGCATCGCGTGCTGCTTGCCCAGCCAGTCCGCCGGCAGTTCGGTGACGTGCACCGGCACGACTCTTGCATCTTCCGCGGCAAGCCGGTCGATGGCGGCTCCTGTCCCGTCGGTCGACCGATCGTCGACGAGGATGACTTCCAGGTTGGGATATGCGTCGAGGAGGCGACTCCGCACGGCCGGCTCGATGGCCTCCTCTTCGTTGCATGCCGGAATTACAATCGACACCCGGGGCCACTGCGCAGGGGCCGGGTCGTTGAAATCGCGGACGAACGGGACAGCTTGCCTGGTCCGGAGGAATGCGCCCAGCATGGCCAGCCACCACACGGCGCCGGCTCCGACATAGATGAAAGCGACGACGGACCAGACGCTCATATCGCTTCGCGCACGGACCCCTCAAACCTCATCTACGCGCCATGAGCCTGCCGAGCGCCCTGGCAAGCAGTCTGGAGCACTGTATGATCGATGGCGCGCTACTTCGCTCTCAAGCCGTCCAAGATGGGTTTCGCCTCGGGGCAGAACCCAAAGAACCCATTGATGGTCTTGCACTTGTTGTACTCGTCACACTCCGCGCAGGTGGCGTAGCCCTTGCCATGGGCGCACGCCCGCACGTCGCAGACGGTACAGTGAGAGAACAGCCGTGGACCTGCCGACTGGCACCCGTCGCAGACGACGTCCTCGGGCTTGACCTTGATGCCGTAGGCTGCCGACCACGCGGCGGCCGTCTTCTCCTGCAACTCCCTGTCGGGGGTCCTGCCGGCGACGTAGGCTGGGCATGACGTACATGCGAGCCCGCACGCTCCGATCATCTCCATGTCCCTCTCCTTTGTCTGCAAAGCTACTGTGGTGATACGACCTGTGCGAATCTATGATCCAGTATACTGTCACACAAGGGAAACGCCACGCCCGTGCAACCAGCGTCGAACGATGTCATGAACGCGACCGGCAGCTCACTCCCTTTGGGCGGAGTCGGGTCCATGAAGCTCCCAGCAAACGTTCCACTCAGGGTTGGGGTGAGCGGCTGTCCCCGAAGATCAGTGTGGCCCCGTGAACTGCCGCATGCCCAGCTGTGAGCGGATGTCGGTGGAGCCCTCGGACGTGCGCGGCCGACTGCCACTTGTATGCGCCGGTGAGGGTCGCGTGGGGCAGCGTCCGCGTCCGGGACGATGAAGCAGCACTCGCGAATCGGGTCGCTCATGGGTTTGTTTCAACTCCTTATGGGTATATCCTGATCCGCATGGCACCGGACCCACATCCCCGCCCACAAGTAGAAATGACCTCCACAACCCTCTCCTGTTCCAACGGGGCAGTGAGTCATCTCACCCTGCTCTGTCCCACCAAACAGTAGTACCCCTCTTGTCACAGAAGATGCCACACGCGCAAGCTGCCCGTCCACTCGATCTCGTTCGCCTGCGACTTCTCGTATTGGATATGATGACGGTTCAAGCAAGAACTCTCAAGAATAAGTGTCTGGTTACCACGTAAGGGGTGTATCAGGCTCAGTTCCTTTGTGAAGTCTCTTGATATTGTCCCTCAAAGCAAACACTAAGAAGGATGCCCCCAACAATGCGAAGATGGCGTAGTATGATGGAAAGAAGATGTACATCAAAACTACCAGGACCCACGAGAATATTAAGTTAGACAAACTCGTTTTCTTGGTCACAAGAAAGGTGAGCAACAAGACAGGGAAGAAATAGACAAAATACCGTGGCCCTATGAATGCAAGAGTTGCGCCATAGAAAGTGGAGGCACCCTTTCCTCCTTTGAATCTAAGAAAGATCGGGAGGACCTGTCCAACGGTGGGGAGCAATGCGACGATCACAATCTGCCAGTGACTCGTCAAGAGCGTCTCGGCCAAGTATGCTGGCAAGAAGCCCTTTGAGAAATCGAGGAGTGCCGAGACAACCCCCCACTTCCAGCCAAGCGCCCTTGAGACATTTGTCGATGAGGCACACTTTGAGCCAATCGTCCTTACGTCCACTCCCTTCGATTTGCCTACCAGAAAACCAAAAGGAATAGAGCCCAAAAGATAGGCGGCAATCGAAAGCACAATGAACACAGTCATCCCCTTGCCTTCATCGTTTGGCAGATCTTCCTATTCACCGGAGTATCAACGTTGAATCGCTCCCCAATTTTCACGACTGCCCCGTTATAGTAGTCAATTTCGTCAACGTTGCCTTTTCCCTTCCTTCCTCTCTCTTTCGTAATTGCTTTGGCAATCCGCTTTCTGAAAAGGCTCAGAAGGGGCAGAGGAAGAGAGCTAACCAAAGAAGCATACAGACGTGTTGGATAGCGGTGCAAATTCAAGAATCTTCCTCCACTTTCCTTGACTGTTCTTGCATACTCTCTCAACGATTCAATTTCTTCCTCGAAAACCTTCTTGTCTGCAAAACCCTCTTCAATGGTCAATCCATACGAAGAGGAAGACATTCCCAACAGATTCGTAAAGAGCTTCGAAAACTCCATGTTCTTGACATTTTCGGATGCAATTTCCTCGGCTTCGAGTTCAGCCTCGAGGAAAAGTCCTCTTAGATCCTCTATCTCGTCAGGCCCA